>CAUBHZ010000151.1 GCA_958435885.1 uncultured Intestinimonas sp.
AGAGCTCCCGGTCCAGGGTGGGCAGGATGCGGTCCATGGCCTCCAGCACGGTGACCTCCGCCCCCAAAGCCTGGTAGAGGCCAGCGAACTCCATACCGATAACACCGCCGCCGATGATGGCCAGGCGCTGGTAAAAGGTATCCCCGGTGAGGAGGTCGTCGCTGGTGAGGACCCCAGGCAGGTCCAGCCCGGGTACCGGCGGCAGGGCGGGACGGGAACCGGTGGCGATAAGGATGCTCTTGCCCTCCAGCACCTCCTCCCCCACCTGGACCCGGCCGGGCCCCAGGATGCGGGCGGTACCGGTGATGCGGTCCACCTTGTTGCCCTTCAGCAGCCGCTCCACACCGTCCCGGAGCTGGCCCACTACCTGGTCCCGTCGGGCGCACATGGCGGGGTAGTCGAAGGAGACCCCCTTCGCCCGCAGGCCGAAGGTGGCGCACGCCTGCATCTCCTCATACCGCTCGGCGGCGTGGATGAGGGCTTTTGTGGGAATGCATCCCCGGTTAAGGCAGGTACCCCCCACGGCATCCCGCTCCACCAGCGCGGTGTGCAGCCCCAGCTGGGCGGCCCGGATGGCGGCGGTGTAGCCGCCGGGGCCGCCCCCGATGACGATCAGGTCCCAGCTCATGCCCTGTCCTCCGGCGGCGTGTACCGCAGCACCGGGTGGCGGGCGGCCTTGACCTCGTCGGGCCGTCCGATGGGGGTGGTGTGGGGGGCGGTGTGGAGGGCCTCCGGGTCGGCGTCGGCCTGGGCCCGGATGTCCTTGAGCACTGCCGCCGCCTCGTCCAGAGTCTCCCGGGACTCGGTCTCGGTGGGTTCGAACATGAGGGCCTCCTCCACGATGAGGGGGAAGTACATGGTGGGCGGGTGGATGCCGTGGTCGATGAGGGCCTTGGCCACGTCCATGGCGGAGACCCCGGTCTGCTTCTTCAGGTCGTGGAGGGTGAGCACGAACTCGTGCATACATGGGCCGTCGCCGTAGGCGATGTCATAGGTCCCCCGCAGCTGCTCCCGCAGGTAGTTGGCGTTGAGCACCGCCCCCTTGGCGGCCTCGGGGATGCCTTCGGCACCCAGGGTGAGGATATAGCTGAGAGCCTTCACCACCACGGTGAAGTTGCCATAGAAGCCCTTGACGCTGCCGATGCTCTTGGCCGGGTCCTTGAACGCCAGGCCGTCCGCCCCCTCCTCCACGTGGAAGACGGGCAGGAAGTCCCGCAGAAATTCCTTGCAGCCCACGGGGCCGGAGCCGGGGCCGCCGCCGCCGTGGGGGGTGGAGAAGGTCTTGTGGAGGTTCAGGTGGACCAGGTCGAAGCCCATGTCGCCGGGGCGGACCACGCCCATGACGGCGTTGAGGTTGGCGCCGTCGTAATAGCACAGTCCGCCGGCGTCGTGGACGATCTGGGTGATCTCCAGGATGTTGGGGTCAAAGAGGCCCAGGGTGTTGGGGTTGGTGAGCATGAGGGCGGCGGTGTCGGGGCCGGCAGCGGCCCTCAGGGCCTCCAGATCCACACCGCCTTCCGGGTTGGAGGGCACGTTGACCACGGTGAAGCCGCACATGGCGGCAGAGGCCGGGTTGGTGCCGTGGGCGGAATCGGGGACCAGGATCTTGGTCCGGGCGGTATCCCCCCGATCCAGATGGTACTTCTTCACCATCAGCAATGCGGTAAATTCCCCGTGGGCGCCGGCGGCAGGCTGGAAGGTCATGGCGTCCATACCGGTGATCTCGCACAGCAGGTCCTCGGCCAGATGGAGGACCTCCAGGCAGCCCTGGGCCGTGTCGGCGCTCTGGGTGGGGTGGACCCCGGTGAAGCCGGGCAGGGCGGCCAGTTCCTCATTGATGCGGGGATTGTACTTCATGGTGCAGGAGCCCAGGGGGTAGAAGCCGTTGTTCACCCCGTGGGCCCGCCGCTCCAGGGTGGAGTAGTGCCGGGTCAGATCCACCTCGGAGAGCTCCGGCAGGTCCAGCGGGGTCTCCCGCTCCATGCCCGCCATCAGGTGGGCAGGCGGCACGTCCAGGGGCGGCAGCAGGTCGCAGCGGCGGCCCTTTCGGCTCTTTTCAAACAGCAGTTCCACTCATACCACCTCCCGAATGGCCTGTTCCAGGGCGTCGATCTCGTCCCTGGTGTTCATCTCCGTGGCGCACCACAGCAGGTTGCCGTCCTCCAGGGGTAGAGGACCCAGAATCCCCCGTTTGGCCAGACCACTGAGCAGCTTCTCCGGCCTGCAAGGGCAGGTGGTGACGAACTCGTGGAAATAGGGGCCGGGGTAGACCATATCGAAGCCGGGCACATCGCACACCTTCTGGGCAGCGTACCGGGCGTGGGCCATACAGCTCTCGGCCACCTGCCGCAGGCCGTCAGGGCCCATGGCGGCCAGGTAGACGGCGGCGGTCATGGCGCACAGGGCCTGGTTGGAGCACACGTTGGAGGAGGCCTTCTCCCGGCGGATGTGCTGCTCCCGGGCCTGGAGGGTGAGGACGTAGGCCCGGCGGCCGTCGTGGTCGGTGGTCTCTCCCACGATGCGGCCGGGCAGCTTCCGGGTGAGGGCGGAGGTGGCCGCCATAAAGCCCAGGTAGGGGCCGCCGAAGCTCAGGGGCATGCCCAGGGGCTGTCCCTCGCCCACGGCGATGTCGGCGCCGCACTCCCCCGGGGTTTTCAGCACCGCCATGGCGATGGGGTTGACCCCCATGATGAATTTGGCGCCGGCGGCGTGGACCGTCTCACCCAGCTCCTTGGCCGACTCGATGCGGCCATAATAGTTGGGCTGCTGGAGGTAGAAGCAGGCCACGGTGTCGTCCAGCAGGTCGGCCAGGGCCTGGGCGTCGGTGAAGCCGTTCTTCACCGGCACGGTCTTCACCTCCGCGCCGCTTCCGAAGCAGTAGGTCTCCACCGTCCGACGGACCATGGGGTGGGCGGCGGCGGAGATGAGGACGGTGCTCCGCTTCCGGTCCCGGCACATGGCCACCGCCTCGGCGGCGGCGGAGGCGCCGTCGTAGATGGAGGCGTTGGAGGCGTCCATGCCGGTGAGGGCACAGATCATGGTCTGATACTCAAAAATGGACTGGAGCACCCCCTGGGAGAGTTCGGCCTGATAGGGGGTGTAGGTGGTGACGAAGGTCTCCTTGCTGGTAACGCTCTTCACAATGGCGGGGATATAGTGCTTGTAGGCGCCCGCCCCCCGGAACACCGAGGGGAAAACCGTATTCTTGGCGGCGATGCCCTCCAGGATGCGCCGGACCTCCAGCTCGCTCTTGCCGTCGGGCAGGTCCAGGTGGTCCAGACGCATTTCCGACGGCACCTGGGCATAGAGGTCGTCCACGCTCTGGCAGCCGATGGCCTCCAGCATGGCCTGGCGCTCCGCCTGGGTGGATGGCTGATAGCTTCCCATGTCCTGAGATCAGCTCCTTTCCGTTTTCTGTGCTTGTGGTTCAGTCCTCCTGGGCGCAGAGGGCCTCATAGGCGGCGGCGTCTAGCAGCTCTTCCTGGTCAGTGATGTTCTCCACCTCAACCAGCCAGGCGCCGTAGGGGTCGGAGTTGATGGCCTCGGGGGTGTCCAGCAGGTCCTCGTTCACCGCCTTCACGGTGCCGGTGACGGGGCTGTACACGTCGGAGACGGCCTTCACCGACTCCACGTCGCCCAGGGCCTCGCCGCAGGTCAGTTCATCCCCCACCTGAGGCAGGTTGACGAAGACCAAGTCGCCCAGGGCATCCTGGGCGTGGTCGGTGAGGCCCACCTTGGCGGTGCCGTCATCGGCGAAAAGGATCCACTCGTGGGACTTGGTATAGCGAAGATGCTCGGGGGTATTCATGGTAGCTTCCTCCTTGTATTACATCATTATTTTATATTGTTTGTGTATCTGATTCAGCGCTTGTAGAAGGGCAAGGGCACTACCTTGCAGGCCACCCGGCGGCCCCGGACATCCACCTCCACCTGGGTGCCCACGGCGGCATCCGCCGGGGCCAGGTAGGCCATGGCGATGGCCTTGCCCAGGAAGGGGGCGTGGGTGCCGGAGGTGGTCTGCCCCGCCAGCCGGTCGCCGATGTAGACGTCCTGGTGCTCCCGGACGATGCCCCGGCCAGTGACCTCCAGGCCCACTCGGGTCTTGGTGAGGGGCAGGCGGCCCTCCAGGCCCGCCTTGCCGATGAAATCGTCCTTATTCAGCTTGATGGCAAAGTCCAGACCCGCTTCCAGGGGACCGATGTCGTCGGTGAGCTCGTGGCCGTAGAGGGGCATGGCGGCCTCCAGCCGCAGGGTGTCCCGGGCGCCCAGGCCGCAGGGGATGAGACCGTCGTCCTTCCCCGTTTCCAGCAGCAGATCCCACAGGGCGGGACCCTCCCCGGCGGCGCAGTAGAGCTCATAGCCGAACTCCCCGGTGTAGCCGGTGCGGGAAATGAGGCACTGGATGCCTCCTACTGTGATCTGGGGGATGAAGCTGTAATACTTCTTGGGCAGGTCCCCCTCTCCCACCAGCTTCAGCAGGATCTCCTTGGATTTTGGGCCCTGGAGGGCCACCTGGGCCACAGTGTCCGAGATATCCTCCAGCTTGCAGTCTCCAAAAAGGTGGTCCGCCATCCAGGCGGCATCCTTATCCTTGTTGGCGGCGTTGACCACCACCAGATAGGCGCCCTCCCGGACCTTGTAGACGATGAGATCGTCCACACAGCCGCCGGCGTCGTTGCACATGGGGGAGTAACGGACCTGACCGTCATACATGTTGGTGAAGTCGTTGGTGAGCATGTGGTTGAGATTTTTGAGGGCATCCGGGCCGGTAAAGACCAGCTCTCCCATGTGGGAGACGTCAAAGAGCCCGGCGGCGGTGCGGACGGCCATGTGCTCGGCGATGACGCCGGTGGGGTACTGGACCGGCAGCAGATAGCCCGCAAAGGGGACGATCTTGCCGCCCAGCGCCACATGGCGGTCATACAGCGGCGTCTTTTTTTCCATTGGCGATCCCTTCTTTCTCAAAATTGGTAGGACAAAAAACGCAAAACGGAGGCGCGCCAATCAAAGGCACGCCTCCGTCTTCTCACCTGAAAGATTCTCAGCCCCGGTGGAGCAAATTGCTTCTTCGGTCCGCCGGGGCACGCGCCCCTTTGGTCTTCGGAGTTTCGTCCGGCATCGGTACTTTTGCCTGAGAGTTTTTCTGCCAATCCCCTTCGGCGCCGCCTGAGCGGTCTCTCCCGATGCCATCATCCGAACGTATTCTGTTCATTCTCAGTATACCGGATGCATCCAATCTTTTCAAGGGGGAATTGCATCAGATCTGCCCATGACTTCACCTTGGCGCTTTTATTGGTAGAGCCAATTTATTTATTCCCTATATATTAGTTCCTCACATCAGAACATAGTCTATTTTAGATATTCCAAAATAATTATAGTTAAAACATGTTATTTTTTATCATT
>CAUBHZ010000152.1 GCA_958435885.1 uncultured Intestinimonas sp.
GATACGGATATTTTCGTCAAAGGAGCCGAAGAGGGCCGCGGCCTCCTCCAGACGCTCCACATTGATGCTCTGTTCGATCAAATTCCTTCGCTCCTTGCACGTCCCCGGGCCTTACCCTGTCTGGGTCCCCGGGATGATCTCCCCCACCTGGCCGGCAAAGGTCACCTCACGGCCGATCTGCTCCCGGCACCGGGCCTTCAGGGTCACGGTAAGCATTCCATTCTCTTCCCGCACGGAGAAGGAGGTAGACGATATGCTGCCGTCGTCCCCGATGAGCCCCTCCAGCCGCTCCAGCAGCCGCTCCTCCAGCAGGGCCTGGGCGGCAGCCGTCTCAATGGCGGCGCTTTGCGTCTCATAGGCCCGGTATTCCGTCTTCACCAGGGCCAGGGGCATCTCCCGGCCGCCGGGAAGGGTGAGGATGTGGGTCGTAGTCATTTTATCATAACCGGCTGTGGAAATACTACCCTTTCCAAAAAAATTCACCGTGCGGCCCAGGAGAGTGAGGCTCCACACCGTCTCCTCCTCCCCGGTATAGACCTTGGTGTGGGCCTCCAGGGGGATGCAGGCCTCCAGGGTTCGATAGGTGGACGCCCAGACGTTCCCCCGGGCGTGGACCAGCCGCTGCCCGGCGTCCACGGTGGCATATTTGGGTTCCTTCAGGTCCACCACCCCGCTGATGACCACCTCCCCCGCCAGCACCGCCTGGCCCTCCTGGAAGAGGGCCTGCCCCTCCAGCACCTCCACGTCCTCCAGGACGCCGTCGGCGGCGGCCACGATGTGGGCGGGGGTGGTCTCGTCCCGGAGCTCCGGCGCCGGACTGCGCTCCCGGACCAGCACCTCCGCCCGGGTGCCGTGGAGGTTCACCGACATCCAGGAGAGGCCCTCGATGCGGCTGAGGGTCTCCTGGCTGATCCGCCGCAGGTCCAGCCCCGGACCGTAGGCGCCGGGGCGCACCCCCTGCCGGGAGAGTTCTGCCAGGATGACGGCGGAGGGGACGGTCTCGTTGCCCGAGACCTCTACGGTGAGGATGAACCGGGAGAGGACCCCCACCGCCGCCAGGGAAAGGGCCAGGCCGATGAGCAAGGCGTACCGGTGCCGGAAGCCGGCCAGGAAGAAGGGCATTCCCTTCCGCCCCTCGGCCCTGGCCTCGCACTGGACCTTCTCCGCCAGTGCCCGCACCTTCCGGGCGTCCCGCCGGGCCACCTTCAGCTCCAGGGTCTGGGCGTCCAGCCAGACCAGGCCCCAGAAGCCCACTCCGTTCTGGGCACAGAGGTTCAGAAATCGCTCGGGGAAGGGTCCGCAGACGGTGAAGCACACGCTCCCCCGGAGAAAATTGACGATAAACTGCATGCTCGCTCCCCCGTTTTCAGGTCAGATCCACCCCGGCGATCTCCCCGGTGATGAGGAGCTCCGAGGCGTTCATGGCCCGCAGGGTCAGGCCGCTCCCCCGGACCTTGATGATGAGCTTTCCGCCGCTGATGTGGATCTCGTCGGTGCCGTAGGCCAGGATACCCCGGTGGTTCTCCATCCGCAGCTGGTGGTCTCCCAGCAGCTCCACCCGGGGCAGCCCCGCCACCACATCCCCCGGCAGGTCGAAGACCTCCGCCGTCTTTTCCAGCAGGCTCTCTCTGCGCTTCTTCTCCATGGCGCCTCCCCCTTTGAGGCTATGTGTATGAAAAAAGACCGCCCGCCTTGCCTGTCCCAGGCAAAGCAAACGGTCTTCTTCTAGGATGCCGGACGTTCCAGGGTATAGCGCCGCAGGGCCCTCCGCCGGGTCTGCCAGTCGGGCATGAGGGCGTCCATGACGGCGTAGAACCCCGGACCGTGGTTGGGGTGGAGGAAGTGGACCAGCTCGTGGAGGGCCACATAGTCCTGAAGCTCCCCTTCCACCGCCGCCAGGGCGGTGTTGAGGGTGACGATCCCCTTGGTCCAGTGGCAGCTCCCCCACCGGCTGGTCATGAACCGCACCTTCAGCACCGGCTTTTTCACCCCCAGCGGCACTGTCAGGGGGTAGACCCGCTCCAGGGCGGCGGCCAGCACCGGCAGGGCCTCCCCCTTCTCCGGCGGGACCAGCGGCGTCCCCAGCTCCGAACGCCGGCGCTGGTGCTCCAGCACCCAGGCCGCCCGGCTGCGGACGAAGTCATCGGCCCTGGCCTTGGACACCCGCCGGGGCACCGACACCGCCGCCGTGCCGTCAGCCCGGATGCGGAGATTGATGTTTTTCACGCTCTTCACCGTCAGGAAGTATTCAATGGGCCCCAGAGGGGTGTCCACCCGGCGCAGTTCCTCGGCCATGGGTCTTTGTCCTCCTTTTTCTCGCATGGGACAGCCCCGGTCCCGCATAGGCTCTTCTCTGCGGAGGTGATGTCCCATGTCCAAGCTGCTCTCCCGGCAGGGGGTGCGGGATCTGTGTCTGGGGCTGGGGCTGCTGTGTGCCACCCTGGCCCTCATGTTCTGGCCCCAGGAGGCCATGGAGGCGGCCCGGGAGGGGTTGAGGCTGTGCTACAACGTGATCCTGCCCTCCCTCTTCCCCTTCTTCGTCCTCTCCGCCCTGGTGGTGGATCTGGGGCTGGCGGGCTACATCGGCCGGGCCCTGGAGGGGCTCATGCGCCCCCTCTTCAACGTCCCCGGCGCCTGCGCCTCCGCCTTCGCCCTGGGCTTCGTGGGGGGCTATCCTGTGGGCGCCCGCACCGCCCTCTCCCTCTATCAGAAGGGCATGTGCACCAAGACAGAGGCAGAGCGCCTCCTGGCCTTCTGCAACAACTCCGGACCCGCCTTCATCCTGGGCGTGGTGGGAGCCGGAGTCTTTGCCAGCAGCAGGGTGGGTCTGCTCCTCTATCTGGCCCACGCCGCCGCCTCGGTGTGTGTGGGGCTTCTCTTCCGCTTCTACAAGCGGGAGGGGAAACGCCGGGAGCGGCGGGCCTCTCCCACCTTCGAGGCGGAGCGGATCACCACCGCCTTCACCGGCGCCATCAAAAACTCCTTCCTCTCCACCCTGAACATCTGCGCCTTTGTGGTCTTTTTCACGGTGGTCATCAAGCTGCTGTTCCTCTCCGGGCTGTTGTCCGGTCTGGCCGGTCTGCTGGGCGCCCTGCTCTCCCCTCTGGGCTTTTCCACCCGGTGGGCAGAGCGGCTCCTCACCGGCCTCATCGAGCTCACCAGCGGGGTGTGGACCCTCACCGGCGACGGGACGATGTCAGGGAAGCTGTCCATGGCCGCCTTCCTCCTGGGGTGGGCCGGCCTCTCCGTCCACTGCCAGGTCCTCTCCTTCATCGGCGGCAGCGGCCTGTCCGTCAGGACCTACATCGGCGGCAAGCTCCTCCACGGCGGCCTCTCCGCCCTCTTCATCGGCCTGCTGCTGCGGGTTTTCCCCCTGGAGGAGCCGGTGGCGGCCTACCTGGCAGAGCAGGTGGAGGGCATCGCCGGGGTGGACTTCTCCAGCGCCCTCACCATCTCCCTGGCCGCCGCCTGGATCATGTGGCTCCTCTTTTTCCTGGCCGCCGCGGCAGCCGTGGGAAAAACCAGTAGAAAAAGGCGCAAAGGTGTAGTATAATGTCCTCTGGCCAGGTCCCCTTTCGGGTCCGGCCCATTGGATCAGAGGGGAGCCTTTTGTGATGCTGTTTGAAAAGAAGATCGAACCCCGGTGCGCCTATTGTACCCGCTGCGCTCCCCTGGATGAGGAGACCGTCATGTGCCTGAAAAAGGGCGTCATGCCGGCCGCCTCCCACTGCCGCGCCTTCCGGTACGACCCCCTGAAGCGGGTGCCGCCCCGGCCCAACGCCCCGGACTTCTCCCGGCTGCGGGATGAGGATTTTGTACTGTAAGTCAGCTTAGTCGCAAAACAGAGGGATCGACATGATCCCTCTGTTTTTTTATGGCCGGAGACGCCCGGCAAAGGCCTCCGCCGCCGTCCGCTGCTCCGGGAGCAGGGGCACCGCCACCGGCCCGCCGCAGGTGGTCTCCAGCACCAGGGCGGGACGCCGCCGTGGACCGGGTCCGGGGAAGGGAGCGTCCTTCACCGCAACCTCCTTCAGCCGGTCCCATGTGAGGTAGACCGTCCTCCGGGCGTAGAAATCCGTCTGGATGGCCACCACGCCCCGGTCCAGCTTCCCCACAAAGTACTCCGGCCGCTGCTTGCGGAAGGCCTGGAGGCCGTAGTTCCGGCCGGGCACCCACAGGCTGTCCAGGATGGTCTCCCCGAAGCGGTAGCACAGCTTGGCGTCGTTGTACATGGCGTAGCTGTCCGCCTGGAGCCGCTCCAGGGCCGGGTCGGCGGGGTGGCTGGTCCGGGGCCGATGGTCCGGCGCGTTGCCCAGCAGCAGGTTCAGCACCGGGAAGAGCTGGTCTTCCTTGGTCCGGTTATAGGAAAAGTCCGCCGTCACGGTCTCCCCGCCCCGGTCCAGCAGCACCTCCACGGAGCACCTGAGGAGCTGGATGGTGTAGGTTATCCGGGCCACGTCCCCGGGCCGAACCAGGAGGGACTCCACCCCCAGGTCGTCGCCCGCCAGCAGGAGGACCTCCTCCCCCAGCCAGGCCGTCACATACTCCATGCCCTTTTTATACTGGTGGACCTTTGGGATATAGGTCACATTCTCCGGCGGCAGTCCCTGATCCCGCCACCGATCCAGAGCCGGACGGAACCGGGCCGGCACCTCGTTCCAGTTGTAGATGCGTTTGGGCCAGGACGCCAGTGTGGGCCGCCGGTCCTCTCTGATGGCCATATACCTTCCCCCTCTCCTCCCCATCATACCACAAAGACGGCGGACACGCGACCTTTTACAGGCCGGCGTCCGCCGTCTTTTATTTGTGGGATCAATCCACCAGCTTGTCCAGCTCCTTGATGTGCTCGGTCTGGCTGGCGATCTTATGGCCGGCCTGCTTGGCGTAGAGGCCCACCATGGTCTGGGACTTCTTGATGGCCTGCATGGTGCCGGCGCCGGCCACGCAGCCGCCGGGACAGGCCATGCCCTCCAGCAGGTAGCCGGGATACTTGCCGGCCACGGCGTCCTGGAGCATCTTGCGGCACTCCCGCAGGCCCTCGGCGCCGGTAACCTTGACCTCCTTGTCGGGGTAGCGGTCCTTGATGACGTTCACCACGGCCTTGGCCACACCGCCGGACACGGCGAAGTTCCGGCCGTCGGTGGAGGCGTCGTTGACGCCGTTGGGGTCCTCCTCGATGTTCTCCAGGTCCACGTGCCTGGCGTCGAAGATGCCGTCCATCTCCTCAAAGGTAAGGACGAAGTCCACCTCGCTGCGGACGCTCTTGCGCATGGCCTCCAGCTTTTTGGCGGCGCAGGGCCCGATGAAGACCACCTTGGCATTGGGGTACTCGTGCTTGATGAGCCGGGCGGTGAGGGTCATGGGGGTGAGGGCCATGGAGATGCAGTTGGCGTGGTC
>CAUBHZ010000153.1 GCA_958435885.1 uncultured Intestinimonas sp.
CCATTTTTTCTTTGCGTTTTTTCGGAAAGCGCGGCTTTCAGACAGGCCATGCTTGACGTCTTATCAATTTTGTACTACAATAGCTTCCCAGAATCTATTTTGAATTTGCAGTTTATCCTATTCTTCCCCGTCTGAAAGATACTCGAGCGGGGATAGAGGGGATCTCATATGCTTTTCATTCTGCCGCAAGGAGATGAGTTTTATCAAACGTGTTGCCATTATAACTGGCTTCTTAGCCCTCTTTCTCGGATTTTTTGTGGGCACCCTGTGCCCCGCCCAGTACCTTCCCTGGAAAGAGCGGGAGACGGCCATGACCCCGTCTGTGGTCAACTCCATTATTGTCTCCGCAGGGTCTGCCTCCGCTTCCGGCAGCAGCTCTGCAAATACCTTGCCAGCGTTCAATTCCAGCGACAACTTTCCCCTGCTCAGCTCTGCCTGTGCAGTGGTCCGCGCCATTCAGGAGCGGGATTATGATACTCTGGCCGCTTTCGTCCACCCGGAGGAGGGCGTTACCTTTACGCCCTATTCCACTGTTGACCGGGACAGCGACCTCCGCTTCACTGCCGCTCAGGTCCGGCAGTTCTCCACTGATCAGACGGTGTACACCTGGGGCGTGTCCGACGGCTTGGGCAGCCTGATCGAGCTGACTCCAGCCGAATATTTCTCCACCTATGTGTTCAATACCGACTACACCCAGGCCCCTGAGATCGGAGTGGACCGTATTCTGCAGAGCGGCAACGCTTTGGAAAATTTGACCGAGGCATACCCCGGCTGCCGTTTCGTTGAGTTTCATTTTCCCGGCCTGGATCCCGCCAACGCCGGGCTGGACTGGTGTTCCCTGAAGCTGGTCTTCTCCCCTTCCGACTCCTGCTGGCAGCTGGTAGGCATCATCCACAGTCAGTGGACGATCTAGTCCCTTTTAAAACGCGCCCTCTCCAGCTCCGGTTCGGTCGAGGGCGCATTTTTCTTTGCTTGGGCCCGGATACGGCGGGGCCTCATATTCTTTTGCTTTTGCCGTAAATCTTTTCCAGGATGTGCTGCGTTTTGGATATCATCATCGTTGGCAATGGAAAAATGGGCTTCAGCCTGGCCGACCAGCTCGCCAGTGAGGACCACAGCATCACCATCGTGGACACCCATGAGGCCGCCCTGCGCCGTGCCTCTGACACGCTGGATGTGATGTCCGTCAAGGGAAATGGTGTCTCTGCCGCCGTCCTTCGGGAAGCTGGGGCAGAGCACGCCGATCTGTTGATCGCTGCCACCAGCACCGATGAGGTCAACATGGTCTGCTGCCTCACAGCCAAAAAAATGGGCACCAGCTACACCATCGCCCGGATCCGGAACCAGGAGTACACCTCTGGCCTGGCGGAGCTGAAGCGGGACCTGGGCATCGACATGGTCATCAATCCGGAGAATGCCACCGCTGTGGAGATCTCCCGGCTGCTGCGCTTCCCCTCCGCCGCCAATATCGAGACCTTCTGTCGGGGCCGGGTGGAGCTGATGGGCTTCCGCCTGATGGAGGAAGACTTTCTGGTGGGCAATCCACTCCAGGACCTGTCCAGCCAGGTCAAAAAGCTCTCCCTCCTGTTCTGCGCCGTAGACCGGGACGGCGAGGTCATCATCCCCAACGGCTCCTTTGTCCCCCAGGCAGGGGATAATCTCTACCTCATCGGCCGTCCCACCGGCCTGGATCAGTTCTTCCGCCTTCTGGGCCGCTACACCCCCAAGGTGCGGCGGGTCTTTCTCGTGGGCGGCGGCAAGATCTCTCTGTATCTGGCCATCCTGCTGGAGAAGATGCAGATGCAGGTCAAGATCGTGGAACTCAGCGAGGCCCGCTGCCGTTTTCTCAGTGAACTGCTCCCCCATTCCACTATCATCTGCGGCGACGGCACCGATCAGGAGCTTCTGGACTCAGAGAACCTCTCCTCCTGTGATGCCTTCGTGGCTCTCACCGACCGGGATGAAGACAACCTCATCATCTCCCTGTACGCCGCCCAACTGGGCCTTTCCAAAGTCATCACCAAATCCAACCGGCAGAACTACAACCGTATCGCCCAGGCCGTTGGTCTGGACAGCATCATCTCTCCCAAGCAGCTGGCCACCTCCCACATTCTCCAGGTGGTCCGGGGGATGCAGAACTCCCAGGGCAGCGTGATGAACGCTCTGTACCGCATCGCGGATGGGGCCGCCGAGGCCATGGAGTTTACCGTTACCGCCTCCACCCGCCATCTGGGCACGCCCCTGCGGGACCTGTCCCTGAAGCCCGGTATTCTGGTGGCCGTGGTGGCCCGGGGAGGCGAGATCATTATCCCGGAAGGCTCCACGTCCATCCAAGAGGGAGACTCTGTCATCCTCATCTCCCGAGACAGGCGTCTTCAGGATCTCAACGACATCTATGACGAGGGCGAGCACACCTTCTCTGCCCCGGGGGGCATGTCATGAATCTGAAATTGGTATCCCGGCTGGTGGGCCGCGTCCTGCTGGTCGAGGCATTCTTCATGCTCCTGCCGCTGGCGGTCGCCCTGCTGTACCAGGAGGACCCCGCCCCCTTCCTGTTGACCATCCTGCTGATGGCCATTCTGGGACTGGCCCTGTCCGCTGTACCCGCCACCCGGCATTTCTACGCCCGGGAGGGCTTCTTTGCCGTGGGCCTGATCTGGCTGGTCACCGGCGTGATGGGGGCGCTCCCTTTCTACTTCTCCGGCACCTTCCCCTCCTTTGTGGACTGCCTGTTTGAGTCGGTGTCCGGCTTCACTACCACCGGTGCCACCATCCTCACCGACATCGAGGCCCAGCCCCGTGGCATCCTGTTCTGGAGGGCATTCACCCACTGGATGGGCGGCATGGGCGTGCTGGTGCTGCTCACCGCTCTGCTCCCCTCCCTGGGCATCCGTTCTCACTACCTCACCCAAGCGGAAACCCCGGGCCCGGTCTTTTCCAAGCTGGTCCCCAAGCAGTCCCAGACCTCCAAGATCCTCTACGGGATCTACTGCGCCATGACACTGGCCGAGGTCGCCCTGCTGAAGCTGGCCGGCATGCCTCTGTACGACTCCTTTATCCACGCCTTCTCCACGGCGGGCACCGGCGGCTTCTCCAACCGCAATGCCAGTGTAGGCGCCTATGGCGACCCCGTGCTGGAGATGATCATCGCCGTCTTCGCCCTGCTGTTCTCCATCAATTTCGCCATGTACTTCCTGTTGCTGTGCCGCCGCTTCCGGGAAGTGCTTCAGAGCGATGAGCTGCGCTTTTTCCTGGTGGTGGTGGGCCTGTCCACCGCCGTCATCGCCTTCAACATCCGGCACCTGTACCAGGGGCCTCTCCAGTGCCTGCGCTATGCCTTTTTTCAGGTCTCCTCCATCATCTCCACCACCGGCTTCGCCACGGCAGACTTCTGCCTGTGGCCTCAGTTCTCTCAAATTATCTTTATCCTGCTGATGCTGTGCGGCGCCTGTGCCGGTTCCACCGGCGGCGGCATCAAATGCTCCCGCATCCTGCTGGCTGGCCGGGCCATCCGCCGGGAGGTCCACCGCATCATCCACCCCCGCTCTGTGGAGATCGTGAAGCTGGACGGCAAGCCGGTGGACGAGTCCACGCTCGCCTCCGTGCTCCTTTTTATCTCCTGTTATGCCATGATCACCCTGGGTGCCTCCCTGGTGGTCGCCCTGAACGATTTTCCCTTTACCGAGACCCTTACCTCCGTCATCACCTGCATCAGCAACACAGGCCCGGGACTGGGCGCGGTGGGACCGGCCGGCAATTTCTCCGCTTTCTCCCCCTTGAGCAAGCTGGTCCTCTCCCTGTGCATGATCATCGGCCGCCTGGAGATCTTCCCAATTTTAGTCATGTTCAGCCGCAGCACCTGGCGCCGGGTCTAGGCAGATCTCTGCGTTTTTTCTCCATTCCTGCGGTTTGTTTTTTACTTAACGATAAATTTTCTATTGCAAAGCCCGTCTAGTATGGTACAATATGACCATAACAGCGGTTGCATGGAAGGGCCTCCGCTCTGGCGGGGGCCCTTTTTCCAAGCGCGAAGGAGTGTGTTGAATGATGGACAATCTGTTCTGGATCGGTTTCGTGGGCGCGGCCATTGCCATTGCGTTTGCCTGGCTCCAAAGCCGCAGGGTCATGACCTTCTCCGAAGGCAGTGACAAAATGGCCAAGATCGCCGCCTCCATTCGGGAGGGCGCAAACGCCTATCTGAAGCACCAGTACACCACTGTGGCGAAGGTCTTTCTGGTGGTCTTCCTCGTCCTGCTGGTGATGGCCTTTGCCACCGGGGGAGAGATGCTCTCCCAGTTCACCCCCTTCGCCTTTCTCACCGGAGGTATCTGGTCCATGCTGGCCGGCTTCGTGGGCATGAAAATTGCCACCAGCTCCAACGCCCGCACCGCTCAGGCCGCCAGCGAGAGTCTGAACAAGGGCCTGCGGGTGGCCTTCTCCTCCGGCTCTGTCATGGGTTTCACTGTGGTGGGTCTGGGCATGCTGGACATCTCCATCTGGTTCGTCATCCTCCGCTTCGTGGCCGGCATCGACGACCCCCTCACCCTGGGGAACATCATGGTGATGAACGGCATGGGCGCCTCCTTCATGGCCCTGTTCGCCCGGGTGGGCGGGGGCATCTACACCAAGGCAGCCGACGTGGGCGCCGATCTGGTGGGCAAGGTGGAGGCTGGCATCCCGGAGGATGACCCCCGCAACCCCGCCACCATCGCGGACAACGTGGGCGACAACGTGGGCGATGTGGCCGGCATGGGTGCCGACCTGTACGAGTCCTATGTGGGCTCTATCTTGGCCACCTTTTCCCTGGGCGCCATCGCCGGGTACGGCTGGGCGGGCATGATCCTGCCCATGATGCTGGCCGTCTGCGGCATCGTCTGCTCCATCATCGGCTCTTTCTTCGTCAAGACCAAGGAGGATGCCACCCAGAAGTCCCTGCTCACCTCCCTCCGCACCGGAACTTATCTGGCTGCGGCCCTCTCCGCCGTGGCCGCCGCCCCCCTGACCTATCTCATGCTGGGGAATTGGGGGGTCTACATCGCCATCCTCTGCGGGCTGGTGGGCGGCTGCGCCATCGGCTACTTCACCGAGTATTACACCTCTGACACCTACAAGCCCACCCAGCAGCTGGCCGACGCCTCTGAGACCGGCTCCGCCACCATCATCATCGGCGGCATCTCCCTGGGGTTGAAGTCCACCATGGCCTCCATCCTCATCGTGGCCGCGGCCGTCATCGTCAGCTTCTACGCCGCCGGCGGCAGCCAATCCTTTAACCTGGGCCTATACGGCATCGGCATCGCCGTAGTGGGAATGCTCTCCACTCTGGGCATCACCCTGGCCACCGATGCCTACGGTCCCGT
>CAUBHZ010000154.1 GCA_958435885.1 uncultured Intestinimonas sp.
TATCAAGCGGGCCTTTGACCCCAGCAACCTCCTCACTCCCGGCGTCATCGTGGATCTGTAAGACAGAATCAAAAATGTGCCCGGCCGTTTACGGCCGGGCACATTTTTGTGTTTCAATGGCGATGCGGAGGAGGATCGGAAAACGGAAGGGCGGTTTCTTCGGAGGAGGCCAGGTCCTCGTAGAAGCAGAAGCAGTCCTTGCCGCTGCGCTTGCTGTGATAGAGGGCCATATCCGCGCGGCGGAGATACTCGGAGTAGCTGACGCCGCCGCTGTAGACGTAGGTAAGGCCGATGCTGCTGGTGAGGGCGGACCCGGGGGCAGTCCGCAAGGTGTCCAGCAGTTTTTTCAGCCGGTCCTCCAGAATGGCCCTGGGGAAGGCGCCCTTGATATAGACCAGGAACTCGTCGCCGCCCAGCCGGCCCACGGTATCCTCCGACCGGAAGGCGGATAGGAGGGTGTTGGCCACCAGCTTCAGGGCCTTGTCTCCCTCCAGGTGGCCGTGCTGGTCGTTGATGTGCTTGAAGTTGTCGATGTCCAGGAGCAGCAGCACCCCGCAGACCCCCTCGGCGGCGCCGTGGATGCTGGCGGATACCAGAAGCTCAAAGGCGGCCCGGTTGTAGATGTGGGTCAGAGGGTCCCGGCGGGCGGCCTCGGCCTGGGCCTCCTCCCGCTCCGCCTCCGAGTTGATGTCCTTGAGGTAGAGGAGGGCGTAGACGTTTCCGGTGGTCTCCTCCTGGAAAAGGCAGATGTTCAGCTCCACCCAGTGGAGGACGCCGGAGACAGGACGGCGGTAGCGCAGCCGGTCGCTGGTGCGGCCCTGGGCGAAGCGCTCGGCCCAGCTGGAGGGCTCCCGGTAGCCGTTCAGGATGGTCAGTTCCTTTTCGGGAAGGTAGTCGGAGAGCTTTTCCCGGACCACGTCGATGAAATGCCGGGAGGTGGTACGGTAGTCCTGCTGGTAGTCCTTCCACAGGCCGCCCACGGACATGAGCTGGCCGCTCTCCAGGTCCACCTCGGCATAGGCAATGGTGTCGGAGAGGAGGGCCTGGTAGAAGCGGTGCATGCGCATGAACTCCAGCTCCAGGACCCGGGCGGAGCCGGCAGGCTCCAGGATGACGATGATGGTGTCCAGGTCCTCCTGCTCCTTGTTCAGGTGCTGGAGGGTGAGCTTGAACCACTCGTAGGTGCCGCTCTTGGCGCGCAGCAGGAGCTCCAGCTGTTTCCGGTTGTCCCGCAGCCGGAGGCGGGAAAAGGCGGCACGGAACTCGTCGGAGAAGTGGGGGTGGACCGTGCCGTCGTCCACCCAGCACTGGGGGAAGCCGGACTGATGGATGGCCTCCCCCATGAGCAGGGTGCGCTTGGTGTGGAAGAGGACAGACCGGCTGGCCTCGCTGTACTCGAAGACGTCCCGGCTTTCCAGGTCGGAGAGGAAGTGGGGGCGGTCGATGTTGCTGATGATGCGGTGGTAGCCCTTCAGGCAGATCCTGCCGTCCTCGTCCGCCGAGCGTACACCGGTACACCGGACCAGCACCTCGCCCAGCTCGGGATGCTTCCAGGTGTACTCCAGCTGAACGGTGCGATGGCTCTGCACCATGCGCTCCATGGCCTGGTCCACGTAGGGGAGGTAGCCCTCCACGATCCGGCTGTACCAGTACCGGTAGCAGGATTCCGGTGTGGGCACGGCGGAGATGCCCAGGATGCGGTGCATGGTGTCGTTGGCCAGCATCTCGCGGTGCTTCCGGTCGGGGGAGAGGCGGATAATCCACAGGCCCACGTCCAAGGTGTCTATGATGTCGCAGTAGTTGGAGCGGAGCAGGGCCCGGTATCGACTTTCGTTCCGGTCCTGGCGGATCCGGTTGAGGAGGAAGTAGGAGAGGACGCGGACCTGGGAGTCGTCGTGGATGGCGTAGCGGGGGTTGTCCACGCCGATGAAGCCGATGGTGGTGTGTTCGTCCCGGATGGGCACCGCGATGAGCCGTTGGATATCCTGGGCCTGGAGGATCTGCCATTCCATAGGGCTGGACTCCCGCAGGGTTTCCAGGTTGTAAATGATGACGGAACGGTCCTGGTCAAACAGACTGACCCAGCGTGCTGTGGCCTCCGGTGGGACGTCCTGAAGGTTTTTACACTGGGGGGACACCTGCTCGGCACACCACTCGAAGGTGTTGCGCCAGTGGCCCTCCCTGCCGGGCACGGGCTCGAAGAGGTAGGCCCGGTCGGACTGGTAGAACTCGCCCACCGCCGCCAGCACGTGGTCCACGGCCTCGCGATAGCTGGGATAATTGGTGAGGGTGTTGGTATAGCCCACGATCTTTTTGGCGAAGTCCAGCTGTTCCTGGGTGCTCTGGCTCACCGCCTCCCGCTTGGTGATGTCCAGAGCCACCTCCAGCCGCAGGTGCTTGCCCTTGTAACTGACGATCTTGTCCTTGAGGAGGAAGTGGCGGCCGCAGTACTCGTTTTCCTGGTCCCAGATGTAGAAGGACTCCTGCTTGAGCTTGTGGTTGGTGCAGAAGGCGCAGGGAGCGTCCAGACCCTGGAGGGCCTTGTAGCACTTGCGCCCCTGATAATGGTGGATGCCGAAGAGCCGCTGACCCGCCGGGTTGAGGTAATAGAGCTCGTAGGTGTCCATATCGCTGATGTAGAAGATGTCGTTCTCGGCGGCCAGGATCATGCGGGCAAACTCATCCTCGGACCATTCGGCCGCGGGGGAGGGGTTCAGGGCGGGGAGGTTCTGACGGTAGCGGCGCTCCTTGACCAGGCGGGTCCGGAAGGCCGCACTGTCCGGGTCCAGATAGAGGGCCTCCAGCTCCGCCACCGTGCAGGGGCGGGAGAAGAGGAAGCCCTGGAGCAGCTCAGGCCGCAGCTCTTCCAGGGTGCGCAGCTCTTCTTCGGTTTCGACGCCCTCGCAGCACACCCGGATGGCGCAGCTGTCGGCCAGCTCCAGCATGTTGCTCAGCAGCCGGTAGTTGTAGGCGCTGTGCTGGATGTTGCTGACGAAGCAGCGGTCGATCTTGATCTCATCGATCTCCATCTCCTTGAGCCGGCTGAGACTGGAGTAGCTGGTGCCGAAGTCGTCCACAGAGATCTCGATGCCGTGTTCCTTCCACTGGCGGAAGATGGAGTTGATATGGGGGTAGTCCATGAGCTGCATGCTCTCGGTGAGTTCGATGGTCAGGGCGTCTCCCGGCAGGCCGCTGGCCTTGAGCACCCGGAGCACATCGGAGACGATGGAGTCCTCCAGCAGCTGGGTGTAGGACATGTTGACGTTGATGTGGAAGTCCGGCAGGCGCTCCCGCCACCGACGGCACTGGGCCAGTGCCGTCTCCAGCACCCACAGCCCGGCGGGGCAGATGAGCTTGGTCTGCTCCAGGATGGGGACGAACTCCGTGGGGGAGACCGGTCCGCGGCGGGGGGAGGTGTAGCGCAGCAGGCACTCCGCGCCGTACAGCGTGTAGGAGTTGGAGCGCACCTGGGGCTGGTAGGCCAGAGAGAAGCCGGCAAAGCCGGACTGGATGCTCCGCTCCAGATCCTCCTTCAGCTCCAGGGCCACGAGCTGGTGCTCGTAGTCACCGGCGGAAAAGAACCAGAGCATGTTTTTTCCGTGGGCCTTGGCGTAGTCCAGTGCGGTCTCGGCATACTGGTAGAGGGCGCTGGGATCGGTGACCGGGTATTCCCGGAAGGCCACGCAGCCGCCGGAGAGGGTACAGCGGCCATCCATCCGCCGGCGCATCTGGTCAAAAATATCGGTGATATCCTGGCGCTGCCGGGCGGGGAGGAGGACGGCGAAGCAGTCGCCGTTGACCCGGTAGATCCTCCGGGTGCCGTAGGTGATGTCCTCCAGCGCCTCGGCGGTGCATTTGAGGATGGCGTCGCCGGCCCGGCGGCCCTGCTTGAGGTTGATGGACTTGAGGTCGTCCACCCCCAGCACCAGCAGATAGCCGTTGACCTCGCCGGACAGGGTCGTGCCGATCTCCTCCTTCAGGCTCTCCATGTTGAAGGAGCCGGTGAAGTGGTCGGCCTGGCGGCTGATGTCACTGCATGAGAGCCGGCCGGCCAGCCAGCGGGGCTTGCCGGAGGCGTCCGGCCCGCAGGCGCCCCGGCTGGAGACCCAGACCACATCCCCGTTTTTCCGGACCAGGCGGTACTCCAGGTCGTGGGTCGGAAGCTGCCCATTCCTCACCAGGCGGAAAAGCTCCCGCAGCTTGGGGACATCCCTGGGATAGACGATCTTCAGCCAATCCTCTGCGGTACAGCGGCGGCCGCCGTCCTCCATCACGGCGAAGGCGGAGCCGAAGGAAGCGGAGAAACGGACCTCTTTTGTCTCGAGGTCCAGCAGGAAGTAGTGATCTTCCGTGTTCTGGCTCAGGAAATCCCACAGAGCGCGGTGCATAGACAGTTCATTCTGAAATTCCACTTCCATGGGTCGTCTCCTGCTTTCTTCTAATATGGATGGCGGCCCGCCGGCCGTTCATTGCCAGGATAAAGTTTCACAGTATGTTCACTATACCAGATTCTAAGAAAAGGTCAATGTTATTTCCGGAAATACCGCAGGCCGGGAGGGCCGTCTCCAATGCGGAGATGGCCCTCCCGGCCTGTATAGGGGGAAACGTTTCGGCTGCGGTTTTACTGATAGAGGGGATGCTTGGCGCACATGGCGGCAACAGCCTCCCGGATGGAGTCGGCCTTGGCGTCAAAGTCGGTGGCGGCCTGCCAGATCAGGGAGCCGATGACCTTCATCTCCTCCTCGCCGAAGCCGCGTGTGGTGACGGCGGGGGTGCCCACCCGGATGCCGCTGGTGACGAAGGGCTTCTCGGGATCGTTGGGGATGGCGTTCTTGTTGACGGTGATGCAGACCTCATCCAGCCGCTTCTCCAGCTCCTTGCCGGTGATGTGGGCCTTGCGCAGGTCCACCAGCATCAGGTGGTTGTCGGTGCCGCCGGAGACCAGGTCGAAGCCGGCGTCGGTGAGGGACTGGGCCAGGGCGGCGGCATTCTTGATGATCTGCTCCTGGTAGGTCTTGAATTCAGGCTTGAGGGCTTCGCCCAGGGCCACCGCCTTGGCGGCGATGATGTGGAGGAGAGGGCCGCCCTGGGAGCCGGGGAAGATGGCGGAATCGATCTTCTTGGCCAGATCCTCCTTGCAGAGGATCATGCCGCCCCGGGGACCCCGGAGGGTCTTGTGGGTGGTGGTGGTGACCACGTCGGCGTAGGGGACGGGGGAGGGGTGGAGCCCGGCGGCCACCAGGCCGGCGATGTGGGCCATGTCCACGAACAGGTAGG
>CAUBHZ010000155.1 GCA_958435885.1 uncultured Intestinimonas sp.
CCTTGTAGTAGAGGCCGGTGGCCCGGCGCAGGCCCTGGTTGACCCCCTCGCCGTGGCCGCCGTTCTCCTGGTGGACCGCCTTGACGATGGTGGGGTACTCGGCCGCGTAGCGGTCGGCGATGGCACCGGTATTGTCCTTGGAGCCGTCGTCGATGAGGATGATCTCCACATCCTCCCCGCCCTCCAGCAGGGTCTGGATGCAGTGTTCCATATAGGCCTCGGAATTATAGCAGGGTACCGCGAATGTCAGCAATTTCACAAGATCCGCTCCTGTCACTTCTGTAAAAGCCCGTCGCACAGCTCCAGAGCACGGAGGGCGATGGCGTCCATGTTGTAGTATTTGTACTCGGCCAGCCGCCCCAGCAGGTGGAGGTCGCCGCAGCCCTCGGCCAGGGCCCGGTACCGCTCATAGAGGGCGTTGTTCTCCGGGTTGATGATGGCGTAGTAGGGGGTCTCACCCGCCGCGCCGGTATAGGCCCGGGAGTACTCCTTCATGATGGTGGTCACCCCGGGCAGCTCCTGGCCGGTGAGCTGCTTGTACTCGGTGATGCGGGTGTAGTCCTCGCTCACCGTGTAGTTCACCGTGGCCGCCGGCTGGAACCGGTCCATGGCCAGGGTCTCGAAGCCGAAGTCCAGGGTGCGGTAGGGCAGGCGGCCATACCGGAAACCGAAGAGCTCGTCCACCTGGCCGGTGTAGATCACCGTCCCGTTGAAGGGCTCGCCGTCCAGCTTCATGCCGCCCTCGGTGAGTTCCAGACGGTCCCGGGCGTCCACCCCCAGCTCCACGGTGATGTTGGGGTGGTCCAGGATTTTTTGGAACATGGGGGTGTAGCCCTCCAGGGGCATGCCCTGGTAGGGGTCCTGGAAATACCGGTCGTCCCGGCTCAGCAGCACGGGCACCCGGGCGGTGGTGGCCGGGTCGATCTCCTCCGGGGTCTGCCCCCACTGCTTCATAGTGTAGTGGACGAAGACGTTTTCGTACACGTAGTCGGCCACCGCCCGGATCTCCGGGTCGTCGTTCTCCCGCAGCTTCAGAATGGTGACCCGGGCGCCCTCCCCGTAGGCGGCGAGGAGCTTGGCCTCCAGCCGCTGGGCCTGCTCGGCGGGGAAGGCCATGTGGAGGGAGGTCAGGTTGAAGGGGACGGGCATATACGCCCCGTGGACGTTGGCCAGCACCCGGTGCTGGTAGTCCCGCCACCGGGTGAACCGGCTGAGCCAGTCATACACCCGCTTGCTGGCGGTGTGGAAGATATGGGGCCCATACTGGTGAATGAGCACGCCGCTTTCGTCCAGGCAGTCATAGGCGTTGCCGCCCACATGGTCCCGGCGCTCCAGCACCAGCACCCGCTTTTCGCCCAGCTCAGCCAGCTCCCGGGCCGCCACGGCGCCCGCGTAGCCCGCGCCGATCACCAGACAGTCAATGGTCCGCTCCATCCGTTGTCCTCACTTTCTCCGCCTCCGCCCTTCGGCAAAAAGAGGCATGTATTCCTGTCAATGGTCTACATTTTACCACAGGAAGGTATAAAAGGGAACGAAAAAAGTCTTAAGGTTTGATGAAAATCCCGGCTCCTCAGCGGTTGGAACTGGGCTTTCCGACGGAGTGGGGCGTCACGCCCAGGAAGCTCTCGCTGTAGTGCTCCATGGCCCGCTCGATGACCTTCACGGCGGCCTTCCGGTCGCTCACGTCGCCGGCCACGGCCTCCTTCCCCTCCAGGGCCTTGTAGACCGAGAAGAAGTGGGCCATCTCGTCGAAGATGTGGCCGGGGAGCTCCCAGATGTCCTTGTAGTTGTTGTAGGTGGGGTCGGAGAAGGGGATGGCGATGATCTTCTCGTCGTTCTTCCCGCCGTCCAGCATGGAGATGAAGCCGATGGGATAGACCCGCACCAGGGTCAGGGGGTCCATGGCCTCGGAGCAGAGGACCAGCACGTCCAGCGGGTCTCCGTCGTCGCCGTAGGTGCGGGGGATGAAGCCGTAGTTGGCGGGATAGTGGGTGGAGGTGTGGAGGACCCGGTCCAGGATGATGAGGCCGGTCTCCTTGTCCAGCTCGTACTTTTTCTTGCTTCCCTTGGGGATCTCGATGACGGCCACAAAATCCTCGGGCTTGATGCGGTCGGGGCTGATATCGTGCCAGATGTTGGACATGAGGACACGCTCCTTTTCTTTCTGAATCTCTGCCGGGCGGGACGGCCCGGAACAGTCGGCCAATTTATTATACCTGCTTTTCATTGGAAATACAACCGCGCCCGCCCCACCTGTTTTCCACAAAAATGCAGGGCCGGCGGCGCAGTCCGCGCCGCCGGCCCCTCTCATTGTGATTTCTGGTGGGATTACGTCTGGGAATAGATGAGGTCCAGCCCCTTCTGGAGGGTGTCCCGGTCAATGGCACCCACGGCCCGGGCCACCACATAGCCCTCGGCGTCGATGAAATAAGTGGTGGGCAGGGAGTAGGCGCTGTAGGCCATGGCCGCCTCCGACCCGGTGTCAAAAAGGACCGGGAAGGAGAAGCCCTGCCCCTCCACGTACTCCTTGGCGGTGTCCACCGTCTCCCGGGACCCGTCGGTCATGTTGACCATGAGGAACTGGACCTCGCCGTCCAGCTCCTCCCAGGCCTCGTTGAACTCCGGCATCTCGCTCTTGCAGGGGGAGCACCAGCTGGCCCAGAAATTGAGCACGATGGGCTTGCCCACATAGTCGGAGAGCTTGACCTCCTCCCCGTCGCCGTTCTCCACGGTAAAGTCGGGAGCCTCCACCTTGGAAGGCTCCGTCTCGGCCGGGGCGTCCGAGCCCTGGGGCGTCTGGCTTTCGGTCTCCGTGGGGGTCTGGGCCGACAGGTTGTCCGGCCGGGCGTCGGCGCTCAGGCGGCTGTAGAGCATGTAGGCGCCGCCGATGAGTACAACCAGCACCAGAGCGAGCACCCAAAACGAACCTTTCTTCATAGGCTCCTCCTTAGTTCAGCACTTCCAGCAGGCGGCCCAGGGTGCCGGTGGCCATGAGCACACCGATGAGCACCAGCAGGGCGCCGCTGACCAGGTTGATGACGCGGTAATTGCGTTTGATCCAGTCAAAGGTGGATTTGAGCTTGTCGATGAGCACGGCGCTGAGCAGGAAGGGGATGCCCAGGCCCAGGGAGTAGACCAGCAGCATGGCCATACCCTCCAGCACGTGCCCCTGCTGGGAGGCCAGCAGCAGCGCCGAGCCCAGAAAGGCGCCCACGCAGGGGGTCCAGCCCAGGGAGAAGATGACGCCGAAAACCATGGCGGAGAAGAAGTTCATGCTCCCCGCCGCCCGGCCCTGTCCGCCGCCCTGGAAGAAGGGGAGCTTCAGCACCCCCATGTAATTGAGGCCGAACAGGATGACCACCGCGCCGGAGATCACGTTCACCGCGGTCTGGTGGCCCTTGAGGAAGCCCCCCACCGTCCCGGCCAGGGCGCCCATGGCCACGAACACCAGGGTGAAGCCCAGCACGAAGCCGGCGGCACCGGCCAGGGTCCGGCGGGTGGTCCGCTCGCCGCCCCCGGCAAAGTAGGTGATGTAGATGGGCAGCATCGGCAGCAGGCAGGGGGAAATGAAGGTGATAATCCCTTCCAGGAAGGAGATCATATACTGCATGTTGTCACGCTCCTTTTGTCGTCTCGCTCCCGCCCAGGCGGGATGACAGCGGGGCCGGATCTGTGGTACAATGGCTTCGTCCGGCGGCGCTGTTCCCCCATTATACCGAAAGCGCCCTGCCTGTCAAGGGGCATGTCAGGCCCGGACCATCTCGACTGCACGGAGGTATCGGCATGGATCTTTCCAACGTCTTTCCCTTCTGGGAAAAGCTCACAGAGGAGCAGCGGCAGCGGCTCACCGCCGGGGCCGTCCTGCGGACGGTGAAGGCCGGGGCCCTCCTCCACCAGGGGAGCGACTGCCAGGGGCTGCTGGCGGTGCGCACCGGCCAGCTGCGGGCCTACATCCTCTCCGACCAGGGCCGGGAGATCACCCTCTACCGTCTCTTCGACCGGGACATCTGCCTCTTCTCCGCCTCCTGCCTCCTGCGGAACATCCAGTTCGACGTCACCATCGCCGCCGAGAAGGACACCCAGCTCTGGGTGATCCCCGCCGACGTCTACCAGTCCCTCATGGAGGAGTCGGCCGCCGTGGCCAACTACACCAACGACCTCATGGGTAGCCGCTTTTCCGAGGTCATGTGGCTCATGGAGCAGGTCATGTGGAAGAGCTTCGACACCCGGCTGGCCGCCTTCCTGCTGGAGGAGAGCCTGCTGGAGGACACCACCTCCCTCCGCCTCACTCACGAGCGCATCGCCAACCACCTGGGCACCGCCCGGGAGGTGGTCACCCGGATGCTCCGCTACTTCCAGAGCGAGGGGATGGTCCGCCTCACCCGGGGGACCGTGGAGCTCACCGACCCGGAGCGGCTCCGCCGCCTGAGCGAGGCCTGAGCCGTCACACCTCCGCCTTCTCCCGGTTCCGCGCCTTGCAGATGAGCTGGGTCATGGTGCCCATGGGGCAGTAGACACACCAGGACCGGGGCTTGAAGAGGACCATGGTGACAAAACCCAGCACCGTGGAGGTGAGCATGACGCTGTAAAAGCCGAAGGCGAACTGGGCCACCCAGGGCGTCACGCCGCCGGCATAGGCCCAGTGCCAGGGCAGACGGAAGGTCCACAGCAGGGTGACCACCTGCCGGAGGTCCTGCGCTCCGCTGAAGACCAGAAAAGTTGTCCACAGCATCTGGAAAAACATGAGGAAGAAAAAGATGAGAAAGCCGTAGCGGAAGACCTTGCTCTTGAGCCACCGGGGCACGTCCTTCCGCCTGGAAAGACCGAAGCGGCCGCCCACCAGGGCGAAGAGCTGACCCCGGCCGCAGTAGCGGTTGCAGTAGCCCTTGTTCCCCCCGATGATGGCGATGAGGAGGGGGATGAAGAAGCACAGCAGCCCCAGCCAGGCAAACAGGATGTTGAAAAATCCCAGGACCAGGTAGGTCAGGGATAGGACCCACAGATAGTCGTACCAGTGCTTTTTCATGCCCCCACCTCCCGGATCTCGATGACGGTGGCGGGGCACTCCCGGGCGCACTTGCCGCAGCCCACGCAACGCTCCTGGTCCACCCGGGCCGCGATACCCTTCACCACGGCGATGGCCCCCAGGGGGCACACCTTGACGCAGCAGCCGCAGGCCACACAGTCCCCTTCGGACACAAAGGCCCTGCGGCGTCTTCTCTCCGTCTTTTCCATCCATGACCGCCTTTCCGCCGCCGCTTTTCCCGGCGGCCT
>CAUBHZ010000156.1 GCA_958435885.1 uncultured Intestinimonas sp.
ACGGCCCCATTCTCCAGGGCCTGAACGCCCCCATCAACGACCTCTCCCGCGGCTGTGACGCCGAGGAGGTCTACAACATGGCCATCATCACCGCCGGCCTGAAGTAATTTTACCCCCAAAAGCGAACAAGCAGAGCCCGCCCCGGAAAAACCGGGGCGGGCTTTTTGCGTGCGGTGACAGAAAAAGCCGGGCTCCCGCATCAGACGGGAGCCCGGCTTTGATTGATTACTGGCGAAGGATGACGGTGGCCTGGAAGATAGTGCCGCTGTAGGAGCCGTTGACCTCGATGATGTTGCCGCTGTCCAGATCGCGGAGGACCAGGGACTTGCCGGTGGAGGCGTTGAGGATGACGGCGGAGGAGGGGACGGACACGGTGACGATATCCTCACCGCCGGTGTCGGTGGCGGCCCGGAGGTAGATGATGTCCTCGGCGTAGTCCACGTAGAGGATGGTGCCCGAGACCTTGTTGCCGGAGTTGACGGCCTGCTGGATCTCGATGGCCACCACCTGGTCGCCGTTGACGGCCAGACCCAGCTTGTAGCCGGGCTTCAGGGAGGAGAGGGCCACCTCCTTGTTGTTCTGGGTGACGGAGATGGTGCTGTCCACGGTGTAGGACACCTTTTCGCCGTCGGAGAGGAGCATCTCCAGGGTGTAGCCGCTCTTCTCCTGGATGATGCGCTCCACGGTGCCGGTGAGGTTCACGTTCTGGGTGGTGGCCTTGATGCGGGTCACCGCGCCGTAGCGGATGGTGAACTCCACCACGTCGCCCACCCGGAGCTTATCCACGGTGGAGTCCTCCTCATCCCGCTCCACGGTGGGGGGATCGGACAGGTCCACCTTGAAGCTGGCCTTGGTGCCGTCCTTCTGGGTGATGACGAAGGTGATGGTGGTGTCGGTGCCGGAGCCGAAGGTCCGCTCACTGATGGTGCCCTCGGCGGTGGTGGAGCTGGGATAGGCCTGGATCATGGTGGCGTCGTCGCTCTCGTTGAGGAGGATGGTGACGAAGTCGTTCTTGTCCAGGTCCCGCAGGCGGGTGGTCTTGCCGTTGTAGGTGATGACGGCGGCGGAGGTGACGTCATAGGTGGCGGTGCGGTTGTTGGACAGGCGGGTGATGGTGATGGTGCTGTCGGAGGAGTCCACCGACTTGATGACGCCCTGGACGTAGTTGGACTTGGTGTCCACCGAGACGGACTGGACGGAGGAGTCTTCGTCCAGCAGGCGGAGGACCACATAGCTGTCCTTGAGGCTGGTGCTCAGGGCGTCCACCAGGCCGTCCACAGTGGTAGTGGCGCCGGAGGGAACGGTGTAGGTGCGGGTGACGCCGTCGAAGCCGATGAGCTGGACGGTGGCGGAGGTGGAGCTGGTGGAAGCCCTGGTGTAGTTGGAGAGGATGCCCTCCACGGTGGAGGTGCCGCCGGTGAACTGGATGGCCACCAGACGGCCCTGGTCGTCCAGCTTGCACACGGCGGTGGTGTAGTTGGCGCCGGAGTCCACGATGGAGGAGTCACCGGTGGTCTTGTTGCCGATCTGGACCTGGGTGAAGCGGTCCATGGTGAGGATACGGCCGGTGCCGTTCACAGTGACGGCCACATTCTTGCCGTCGATGCCGTTGACGGTGGCGGTGAAGGTCTCCAGCTCGGCGCTGACCCGGACGGCGAAGGGGGTGCCGGAGCTGTCCAGGCAGACCCGGGCGTGGCGGCCGTTCTTCAGGGCGGAGGAGGTGGACTCCATGTTGTTCTCATAGATCTTCACGTTGGCAGGCAGGGTGATGGTGCCGATGGCGGCGCCGGTGAGGTCGCTGTTCAGGGAGAGCTGGATGGTGCCGTTGGTCTCGGTGGTGGAGGAGATGACGCCCTGCCGGAAGGCGTAGTCGGTGTAGGCGGGCAGGTCGGGGGAGGTGCCGTGGGCCTGCATGTAGGCGATGGCCCGGGTGAGCATGGTGGCCATGACGGCCCGGGTGACGTTGAGCTTGGGGCTGAAGTCGTTGAACTGGTCGCCCTCCACGATGCCGTAGACGTGGAGCAGGTACACCGAGGGCTTGGCGTCGGAGGCGATGGAGGAGGCGTCGTCAAAGGTCAGGGGGTAGGAGGTGAGCCGGTCGGCCATGGGTCCCAGCTGCATGGCCCGGACCAGGTAGACCGCCAGGTCCTCCTTCTCGATGGGTTTGGTGAGGGCGCCGGACTGGTAGAGGCTCTTCAGGTCGGCGGAGGTGAGGATGCCGGTGGCCAGACAGACGGCGAACTCCTGGTAGAACCAGGTCTGCTCGTTGTTGAGGGTGGTCTTCACCGTGTCGTAGTAGTCGGTGGCGATATCCATGGTGGTGCTGGAGTCCAGGCCGATGGCGCGGGCGCACAGGGCCAGGGCCTCGGCGGTGGTGAGCTGGTTCTCCGGCTTGAAGTTGCCGTCCTCATAGCCCTTGAACATCCCGGCGGCCGTCATGGCCTCGATGTAGCTCTTGGCCCAGTGTTTCTGGATATCGGGGAAGGTGGTGGCGGCGGACGCAGGCAGAATGGTCGCGGTAAGGACCATGACCAGCGCCAGCAGGCCGGAGAGCAGTCGTTTCACTTTCATGCGTGACACCTCCATGGGCATTTGGTGGTCGGCCGGAGCGGTCGACATAAGCTTCTATCATCCAGTATACCGTCCGCTGGGGAAAAAAGCAACTGGAAGTATGTCGGTTTCCACAAAAACCCACGGGGGAGATCAGCCGGCTTCGGTGACACCGTCGGCATAGCGCACGTCGCTCATGGCGTCCCTGCCGTAGAAGTCGGCGCCCATCCGCCGGGCGTAATCCTCCGTCAGGACGGCGCCCCCCACCATGACCCTGCACCAGGGCGCCTCCCGGCGGAGGAGGCCGATGGTCTCCTCCATGGCGCCCACGGTGGTGGTCATGAGGGCGGAGAGGCCGCAGAAGGCGGCGTGCTCCCGGACCACGGCGTCGGTCACAGCCCGGGGGGAGACGTCCTTCCCCAGGTCCACCACCTGGTAGCCGTAGTTCTCCAGCAGCACCTTGACGATGTTCTTGCCGATGTCGTGGACGTCCCCCTTCACGGTGGAGAGGACCACCTTGGCCTTGGCGGCGGGGCGCTCCCCCTCACGGGTCATAGCGCCCCGGAGGAGCTCAAAGACGGCCTTGGCCGCCTCGGCGCTCATGAGGAGCTGGGGGAGGTAGAGCTTGCCTGTCTCGAAGGCGGCGCCCACCCGGTCCAGGGCGGGGATGAGGCCGCCGTCGATGAGCTCCATGGGGGCTTTGCCCCCGTCCAGGGCCGCCTGGGCGGCGGCCACGGCGCTCTCCTTGAGGCCACGCTCCACGGCGGCGCCCAGGTCCATGCCGGCGGCAGGGGCGGCGGGCGTGGGGGCGGGAGCGGTCTCCCCGGCCATGGCGGCAATGTAGTCCTGGCAGTTGGGGTCCAGGCCCTTCAGGGCGCAGTAGGCCCGGAGGGCGTCGGTCATGGGGGCGGAGTTGGGGTTCAGAATGGCGGCGGACAGGCCGTGCTCCAGGGCCAGCAGGAAGAAGGCGGAGTTGACCGCCTCCCGCCGGGGCAGGCCGAAGGACACGTTGGACACCCCCAGGCTGGTGCGGCAGCCCAGCTCCCGGGTGATGCACTCCACCGTCTCCAGTGTGACGGCGGCGGCGCTCTGGTCGGCGCTGATGGTGAGGGCCAGGGGGTCGAAGATCAGGTCCTCTTTGGGAATGCCGTAGCTGGCGGCGGTGTCGATGATCTTCTGGGCGATGGCCACCCGCTCTCCGGCGGTGGCGGGGATGCCCTTTTCATCCAGGGTGAGGGCGATGGCGGTGCCGCCGTATTTCTTTAAGAGGGGGAAGACGGCGGCCATGCTCTCGGCCTTGCCGCTCACCGAGTTCACCAGGGGACGGCCGTTGTAGCAGCGCATGGCGGCGGCCATGGCCTCCGGGTGGTTGGTGTCAATCTGGAGGGGGAGGTCGGTGACGGCCTGGAGCTCCTCCACCGTCTGAGGCAGGAGGGCGGGCTCGTCCACCTCGGGGAGGCCCACGTTCACGTCCAGCACCTGGGCGCCCTTCTCCTGCTGCTCGATGGCCAGCCGGAGAACGTAGTCCATATCCCCCGACCGAAGGGCCTCCTTGAGGCGGGGCTTGCCGGTGGGGTTGATGCGCTCGCCGATGAGCACGGGCTTCTCCCCGAAGACCACGGTGCGGGCGTAGGAGGACACCCAGGTCCGGTGCTTGGGTATCACCGGCAGGGCGGGCAGGTCCCGGCAGGCCGCCGCTAGGGCCCGGATGTGCTCGGGGGTGGTGCCGCAACAGCCTCCCGCCACCCGGAGACCGGCCCTGACCAGCTCCGCCATGGCGGCGGAAAATTCCTCAGGACCCACCCGGAAGTGGGTGCAGCCGTCCACGCACTCAGGGAGACCGGCGTTGGGCTGGATGAGCACGGGGAGGGAGGTGAGGCTGAGCAGCTCCGGGAAGAGGGCGGCCATCTGCTCGGGACCCAGGCCGCAGTTGAGGCCGATGGCGTCCACCCCCAGGCCCTCCAGCAGGGCCACGGCGGAGGAGAGGTCGCCGCCGGTGAGCATCCGCCCGGTCTGATCCAGCACCACCGAGACGAAGATGGGCAGATCGCAGTTCTCCTTGGCGGCCAGGACGGCGGCCTTGGCCTCGTAGAGGTCGCTCATGGTCTCGATGAGCACCAGGTCGGCCCCGGCGGCGGCGCCCGCCCGGACGGCGGGGGCGTAGGCGGCCACCGCCTCCTCAAAGGGCAGGTCCCCCATGGGCCGCAGCAGACGGCCGGTGGGACCCAGGTCCAGTGCCACAAAGCCCCTGCCGTGCTCCGTCACGGCCTCCCGGGCCAGGGACACGGCGGCGGTGACGATCTCCTCCACCGGATGGCCGGAGAGCTTGACGGCGTTGGCGCCGAAGGTGTTGGTGGTGACGATGTCGGCTCCGGCGGCCAGGTACTGGGCGTGGACGGCCCGAACGGCGTCGGGCCGCTCCAGGTTCCACAGCTCCGGCTCATAGCCGGCGGGGAGGCCGGCGGCCTGGAGCATGGTGCCCATGCCGCCGTCGAAAATGAGCACCCGGCGGGAGAGTTCTTCTCTGATGTTCATGGGTGGACTCCTTTATCTATCAAATGGTATGGGTGCTCAGCCCTTCCGGAAGGCGCAGTCGGTCTTGCCGCAGGCGGCGCAGCCGGTGGGGGGGCACCAGGGGGTGGGGGAGAGCCCCACCACGGCGGTGACCGACTTGGTGGGGGTGAGCATCATGGTCTCGGTGGCGGTGAGGCCAATGCGCTTG
>CAUBHZ010000157.1 GCA_958435885.1 uncultured Intestinimonas sp.
TGATACGGGCGCCGGAGCAGCCGATGGGGTGGCCGATGGCGATGGCGCCGCCGTTCACGTTCAGCTTGCTCAGGTCGAAGCCCAGCTCACGGCCCACGGCCACGGACTGAGCGGCAAAGGCCTCGTTGGCCTCGATGAGGTCGATGTCGTCGATGGTCAGGCCGGCCTTGGCCATGGCGTTGCGGGAGGCGGGCACGGGACCCACGCCCATGATCTTGGGATCGACGCCGCCCTGGCCCCAGCCGATGAGCTTGGCCATGGGCTTCAGGCCGTACTTCTCCACGGCCTCGCCGGAGGCGACGATGATGGCGGCGGCGCCGTCGTTCAGGCCGGAGGCGTTGGCGGCGGTGACGCGCTGGACGTGCTTGCGGGCATCGGCCTCATGGATCTGGGTGGGCTGGAAGGTGTGGACGACCTCATCCTCCACGCCCTCGGGACCCACGGGGAAGGCGCCCTTCAGCTTGGCCACGGACTCGGCGGTGGTGCCGGCCTTGGGGTACTCGTCCACCTTGAACTCCACCATTTCCTTCTTCTTCTTGACCATCACGGGGACGATCTCGTCGTTGAAGCGGCCGGACTCGATGGCGGCGCAGGCCTTCTGCTGGGAGGCGGCGGCGAACTCGTCCAGCTCCTGGCGGGTGATGCCCCAGATGTCGCAGATGTTCTCAGCGGTGGTACCCATGTGGTAGTTGTTGTAGGCGTCCCACAGGCCGTCCTTGATCATGGTATCGACGACCTTCTTGTCGCCCATGCGGGCGCCCCAGCGCTCGTCGGGGAGGGCAAAGGGAGCCTGAGACATGCTCTCGGTGCCGCCGGCCACGATGATGTCGGCGTCGCCGCAGATGATGGCGCGGGCGGCCTCCATGACGGACTTCATGCCGGAGCCGCAGACCATGTTGACGGTAAAGGCGGGCACGCTGTAGGGGATACCGGCCTTCACGGTGACCTGACGGGCGATGTTCTGGCCCAGGCCAGCGGTGAGCACGCCGCCGAAGATGACCTCGTCCACGTTCTCAGGAGCCACATTGGCGCGCTTGAGGGCTTCCTTCACGACAACGGCGCCCATATCCACGGCGGGGGTGTCCTTCAGGCTTCCGCCAAAGGAACCGACAGCGGTGCGGCAGCAATTCACAATGTAGACATCTCTCATGGGTATCTGACCTCCAATTAAGTAAATTTTTTAGAGCTCGTGCTTTCCCATCCACTTGCTTCTGCGCAACATTATATATGATTGTTCCCAAAAATGCAACCGCGAGGTGAGGGGAACCTCACAAATAAGTGCGTGATCGCTGTATTTTCTCTCATTTTAAAGATTTGAAGACGGACGTGTTCCGACAAGCGGAACATGCGTTTGTGGAGATGTGCCGATTGTCTTCTGAACGGAACGAGTGGTGCTACCAATCCAAAAAAGGACCCCGGCCGAAAGGGGCCGGGGTCCGGTGGGAGGGAGGGCGTCCCGTGCTCACGGGGCGGCGGTGGAAGCGGGCGGCGGAGGGGTCTGGGCGGCGTAGTCCTCCACCAGCCTGGTGGCCAGCTTCAGGGGGTCCTCGCCCTTTTTGAGCTTGAGGGCCAGGTGGGGCTTCTCCCCGGCGGAGAAGAGGAGTCGGCCCCGGTAGGTCTGGCCGCCGCAGAGGGCGGAGACCTTGTTGAAGTCCACCTGGGAGAGGACGAAGAGGAGCCGCTCCCCCTTCTGGGCGATCTCGGAGATGCCGCAGGCCGCCGCGGCGGCGCGGAGGAGGGCCACCGAGATGAGGTTGTTGACGGTGCGGGGCGGGTCGCCGTAGCGGTCGATGAGCTCATCCACCAGGTCGTCGGCGTCGTGCTCGCTGCGGATGCGGGCAATGCGGCGATAGAGGTCCATGCGCTGCTCGGGGGAGGGGACATATTTGTCGGGGATGGAGGCGGCCACGGTCAGGTCGGCGGCGCACTCGGCGGGGAGCTGGGCGGTCTCGCCCTTCTCCTCCAGCACCGCCTCCTCCAGCAGCTTGAGGTACATGTCGTAGCCCACGCTGACCAGGAAGCCGGACTGCTCGGGGCCCAGCACGTTGCCGGCGCCCCGGATCTCCAGGTCACGCATGGCGATCTTGAAGCCGGAGCCGAACTCGGCGAACTCCCGGATGGCGGCCAGGCGCTTGGTCTGGACCTCGGTGAGCACCTTGCCCTTCCGGTAGGTCATATAGGCAAAAGCCCGCCGGGCGGAGCGGCCCACCCGGCCACGGAGCTGGTGGAGCTGGGAGAGGCCCATCTTGTCGGCGTCCTCGATGATGAGGGTGTTGGCGTTGGGGATGTCGATGCCCGTCTCGATGATGGTGGTGCACACCAGGATGTCCACCTCGCCGTCGGTCATCTGGCTCATGACGTCGTTGATGGCCTCCTGGGTCATCTTGCCGTGGGCCACCGCCACCCGGGCGTCGGGCAGCATGGCCTGGATGCGTCCGGCGGTGCGGTCGATGGTCTCCACCCGGTTGTGGAGGTAGTAGACCTGGCCGCCCCGCTCCAGCTCACGGCTCATGGCGTCCCGGAGCACCGACCAGTCGTGCTCCAGCACGTAGGTCTGCACCGGCTGCCGGTCCTGGGGGGGCTCCTCCAGGGTGGACATGTCCCGGATGCCCGAGAGGGCCATGTTGAGGGTGCGGGGGATGGGGGTGGCGGAGAGGGTGAGCACGTCCACCTGCTTGGAGAGCTCCTTGAGCTTCTCCTTGTGGGCCACGCCGAAGCGCTGCTCCTCGTCCACCACCAGCAGCCCCAGGTCCTTGAACTGGACGTCCTTGTTGAAGAGGCGGTGGGTGCCGATGAGGAGGTCCACCTTGCCTGCCTTCAGGTCCATGAGGGTCTGGCGCATCTGGGCCGGGGTGCGGAACCGGGAGACCACGTCGATCTCCACGGGGAATTTGGCGAACCGCCGCCGGGCGGAGAGGTAGTGCTGCCGGGCCAGGACGGTGGTGGGAGCCAGGATGGCAGCCTGCTTGCCGTCCAGGACGCACTTCATGATGGCCCGGAAGGCCACCTCGGTCTTGCCGTAGCCCACGTCGCCGCAGAGGAGCCGGTCCATGGGTTTGGGCGTCTCCATGTCATGCTTGATGTCCTGGATGCACCGGAGCTGGTCGTCGGTCTCGGTGTACTCGAACTGGTCCTCGAACTCCCGCATCCAGGGGGAGTCGGGGGCGAAGGCGTGGCCGGGCAGCCGCTCCCGCTGGGCGTAGAGCTGGATGAGGCCTTTGGCCAGGTCCTGGACCGCCTTCTTGGCCCGGGTCTTGGTCTTTTCCCAGTCGGCGCCCCCCAGCTTGTTGAGCTTTTTGTGCTCGGTGTCGTCGCCGGAGCCGATGTATTTGCTCACCAGGTCCAGCTGGGTGGCGGGGACATAGAGCACGTCGGAGCCGGCGTAGGCGATCTTGACATAGTCCTTCTGCACCCCGTCGGTGCTCATCTTCACCATGCCCACGTAGCGGCCAATGCCGTGGTGCTCATGGACCACCAGGTCGCCGGGGGAGAGGTCGGCGTAGGAGGCCAGCTTCTGGCGGCTGGAGTCCTTCTTGGTCCTCACCTTCCGGGCGGGGACGGCCCGGCCCTCGGTGAGCACGGCGGCGGCGGCGCCGGGGTACTCGAAGCCGGCGGAGAGGCCCCCCAGGCAGATGACGGCCTTGCCGGGGCCGGGGAGCTCGTGGAGCTGGAAGTCCACGGCGGTGCGGACCTTCTTCTCCCGGAGCATGGCCTGGAGGTCCAGGCACCGGCGCTCGGCGGAGGCCAGCACCACCGTGGCAAAGCCCGCCTTCTGGTAGTGCTCCAGGTCGGCGGCGGCGGTCTCCAGGCTGGCGCCGTAGGAGGGGAGCTGCTTGGTGAGCACGTCCAGCAGGGACTTGGGCCGCAGGGGGTAGGTGTTGGAGGTGAAAGTGTCCAGGAAGACCACGGGGTAGTCGGAGAGCCGGGCCATCAGCTCCTCAAAGGTGCGGACGAACCGGGCCAGCTCTCCCGCCACCAGGCCGGACTCCAGCAGGGTCTTCACGTCCTCCTCCATGCGCCAGAGGTAGTTCCGTGCCCGCTCCGCCACCCGGGGACTCTCGGCCAGGCACACCACCGCGTCGGCGGGCAGGTAGTCGGCCGCCGTGGCCAGCTCGGGGTAGATGAGGGCCAGATAGCGGTCCATGGCGGGGAAGGAGAGGCCCTGGGAGAGCCGCTCCCGGTCCTGGGAGAGGGTGGTGAGGAGGGCGGTATGGTCCCCTTTGGAGCCCCTTACCCGGGAAATGAGGCCGTCCATGGCCTCGGTGAGGCCCACGTAGCCGCCGGGAGAGAGCTGGGGCAGCACCTCGGCCACCGGCAGGATGTCGCAGACCTGGCGGTTTTCCACCCGGCGCTGAGTGGCGGGGTCGAAGGTGCCCATGGAGTCGATCTCGTCCCCGAAGAACTCGCAGCGGATGGGCTCGGCGCAGGCGGGGGAGAAGAGGTCCAGGATGCCGCCCCGGAGGGCGAACTGGCCCACGCCCTCCACCTGGTCGCAGCGGACGTAGCCCGAGGCGGTGAGGGTCTCGGCCAGCTCATTGAGGTCGTGGACCTCCCCCACCCGCAGGGTATGGACGGTCTGGAGCAGGAGGTGCTTGGGCAGGGTCCGCTGGAGGAGGGCCTCCGGGGTGGTGACCACCAGGGGCGGCTCGTCCTGGGCCAGGGCCCGGAGGGCGGAGAGCCGCCGGTGCTCCCACTGCCGGGAGACTACGGCGGCGTCGTGGAAGGTGAACTCCCGGCTGGGCAGGGTGAGGACGGCCTCGCCGGTGAAGGCGTGGAGGTCCTCGGCCAGGCGCTGGGCCTCCCCCTCGTCGGGGCACACCACCACCACCGGCCGGTCGGCCTTGACCCGGAGCCCGGCGGCAAAATGGGCGCGGTGGACCGCCGCCAAGCCGGACACGGCCGCCGGGCAGGCGCCCGAGTCCAGGGCGGTGAGCAGGGAGCCGAATTCCGGCACCCGGTCCAGGATGTGGAGAAGCTCTTTCATACGGTGCTCCTTTGGCGGTGGGTGGTGGGGATGAGGTGGAGTATAGGTGGCTGTCATCCGCCCAACAAGCCTTCCCCTGGGGGAAGGTGCCCCAGTGCGCACACTGGGGCGGATGAGGGGGAGCCTTACGGTGTGGTTTTACGTCGCGTTTCCTTGTCTTTCTGTGACGTGGAAGGACGGGAGAGACGTTCAAAACCCGTTTCTTTTTCCCTGCTGGAAAAAGAACG
>CAUBHZ010000158.1 GCA_958435885.1 uncultured Intestinimonas sp.
TGTTCCGGAACGCCTATATCGGGAAGCTGCCCTGAATCTCTGACCCTTTCGGCCGCGGCCGGCGGGACCGGCCGCGGCCGAAAGAAGAGAAAAGCATTGACAATGACGCTTTTGGCTGATAAAATATACAAAAAGCGCCGGTCCGATTTCGGGTGCTTTTGTATAAAAAGTGGCGGAAGGCGCGCCGTTAGTGCCGGAAGCAGCGCGGATCGATAGAAAACGCAGGTGTTTGAGCCGAGCGATGGAGCTCCCCAGGGATTGATGCTGAAAAAGATTGATCCTGCGGGAGCTTTTTTGTCAGGCGATACCGCTGCTCGTGTAAGGATGGTGAGCGCCGTGATCGAATTGGACGAGAAAAAACGAATCATTCAGGAGTTTGTCCCCGGCAAGCAGGTGACGCTGTGCCATGTGATCGCCAGCCCGGACGACTCCCTCTATGCAAAGCTGGGCCTCATCGACGCCCGTGGGGCCATCGGCATCATGACCATCACCCCCAGTGAGGCCGCCATGATCGCCGCCGACGTGTCCACCAAGGCCGCGGCGGTGGAGATCGGCTTCGTGGACCGGTTCAACGGCTCCCTGGTCATCACGGGAGACGTGGCCGCCGTGGAGGCCGCCCTGCACAGCGTCATGCAGGTGCTGTGCGACATGATGGGCTACAGCCCCACGCCCATGACCAAGACCTGAGGCGGGCGCAATGGAAGAACGGAAGAAACGCATCATTCTCATCGGCCGCTCGGCGGCGGGGAAGACCACCCTGTGCCAGCGGATCAACCATGAGGATCTAACTTATCACAAGACCCAGACAGTGCAGGTCATCAATCAGACCATGATCGATACGCCGGGAGAGTACCTGGAGCGCCGGTATTTCCGGGGCGCCCTGATGGTGACGGCGGCGGACGCGGATGTGATCATCTTCGTCCAGGACGCCACCGAGGAGGGGACCATGTTCCCCCCGGCCTACAACAGCCAGTTTGCCAAGCCCGCCCTCGGTGTGGTGACCAAGTGTGACATCGCCACGCCGGAGCAGGTGGAGCGGGCCAAGCAGTATCTGCGCATGGCGGGCGCGAACCGGATGTTCGTGACCAGCAGCGTCAGCGGCGAGGGAGTCGATGAACTGCTGCGGTTCCTGGGATACTTGTAGTGGGCGGACGGACGCCGGCAAGGCAAGGAGGAAGAAGTGGAATGTGCAAGGACGGGATCCGGGTGGTCATCGCGGATGATGAGCCCATCACCCGAATGGACTTGAAGGAGCTGCTGGCGGAAGAGGGCTATCAGGTGGTCGGAGAGGCCGCCGACGGCTTCGACGCCGTGGAGGTCTGCAAGCAATGCCGGCCCGACCTGGTGCTCATGGACATCAAGATGCCCCTGCTGGACGGCCTATCCGCCGCCAAGATCATATATGAAGAGAATCTGGCCGACACGGTGATGATGCTCACGGCGTACAGTGAGCGGGAATTCGTGGATCAGGCCAAGGACATCGGGGTGGCCGGTTATCTGGTCAAGCCCATCGACGAGAAATCCCTGGTCCCCAGCATCGAGCTGGCGGTGGCACGCAGCAAGGACATGAAGAAGCTGCGCAAGGACATGCAGAAGGTGTCCGAACGGCTGGAGAACCGCAGCATCATCGAGAAGGCCAAGGGGCAGGTCATGGCCCAGGAGGGCATGACCGAGCAGGACGCATACGACTACATCCGGAAGCTCAGCCAGACCAAGAATCTGTCCATGCGCCGGGTGGCCGAGATCATTTTGATGAAGTCCGGGGGGCAATGAGCCATGGACATCATCTGGGAGCTGTGCAAGAAATATACGGACCTCACAGAGGAGGAGATCGCCACCATACAGGGTATGAGTGCGGTGCTCCAGCCCCTGGCCAATCTGGAGGACGCCGATATTTTCATCGACTGCCCCTCCTGGGATGGAGATGCCATCGTGGTGGCCGAGGCTAAGCCCTCCTATGTGCCGTCCTCCTATAAAAAGACCGTGGTGGGCCTGCTGGCCCGGAAGGAGAACGAGCCCGCGGTGGCCCGGACCTTCCGGCTGGGGGTGGCCACCAAGCAGATGAAGGCCGTGACCCAGGAGAATGGCCGCACCATCCAGTCGGTGGAGCCCATCAAGAACACCGCCGGCGACCGGGTCATCGGCGTGCTCATCCGGGAGCAGCGGGTGGATGAGCAGCGGCAGATCAGTGAGCGGCTCCACTTCTCCGAGCAGAGCTATGAGCAGATCGCCAACGCCCTGAGCCACATGGTGGGTAGCAACAACTGGCTCACCGAGTGCATCGACGAGGCCCTGCTGATGGTGGACCGGAAAGGCGTGGTGGCCTTTCGGAACTCCCTGGCCCGGGACCTCTACCGCCAGCTGGGCTACATAGATGACCCCCTGGGCCAGATCTACGAGAATGTGCGCCTGGTGGACTCCGTGGACGACGCCGACCAGTCGGGCTACTCGGTCATCGAGATCACCGTGGGCCGGCACAGCCTTTCCATCAAACGCATCCAGCTGGAGAGTGAAGACATGGCCTTCGCCGTGGTCATCCAGGACAACACCTGGAAGAAAGAACAGGAAAAGGCCCTGATCCTCAAGTCGGTGGCCATCAAGGAGATGCACCACCGGGTCAAGAACAATCTCCAGACCATCGCCAGCCTCCTGCGGCTCCAGGTCCGGCGCTCGGACAACGAGGAGACCCGGAAGGTCCTGGGCGAGAGCATGAACCGCATCCTCTCCATCGCCACCACCCATGAACTGCTGGCGCAAAGCGGTGTGGACCAGGTGAAGATCGGTGAGGTCATCCTCAACATCAAGAACAACACCGTCCGCTACTTCGCCCGCCCCCACTTCGACGTGAACATCACCCTGGAGGGGGACGACTTCGAGGTAGATTCCGATATCGCCACCTCGGTGGCCCTCATCATCAACGAGCTGCTGCAAAACTCCCTTCAGTACGCCTTCCAGGACCGGGAGAGCGGACTGATCCGCATCGTGGTGACCCGCGGGGAGCTGTATTCCCGCATCGAGGTCATCGACAACGGCAGCGGCTATGATGTGGAGAACGTCCGCACCGACCGCCTGGGCCTGTCCATCGTCCAGACCATGGTGAAGGATAAGCTCCGGGGGAACCTGGCGGTGGAGTCGGGACCGGGCGGCACCCATGTGACCTTCGACTTCAAAAATCAAATTATGGACGCGGCCAGTGTGACGTAACACCGGCCGGAAAACGAAGCGACGCAGCTCGGATGCGCGGGGGAGAGAAAAAGCCCCTGTGTATTCGAGTTGCCTGTTTTTACAGGACCAACCACCAAAAATGGAAAGCAGGTGAACGCCTTGCATGAAGTGATCCTCAGCGTGGGCATCGACATCGGCACCTCCACGACACAGCTCATTTTCAGCAGGCTGACCATTGAAAACCGGGCCAGCAGCTATACCGTGCCGCGGATCCAGATCGTGGACAAAGAGGTCATCTACCGCAGTCTCATCTATTTTACCCCCCTGAAGTCCAATACGGAGATCGACGCCGAAGCGGTGAAGAAGATCGTCCGGGACGAGTACCAGGCCGCCGGCATGACGCCGGAGGACGTGCGGACCGGCGCGGTGATCATCACCGGCGAGACCGCCCGGAAGGAAAACGCCAACGAGGTGCTGGAGGCCCTCTCCGACCTGGCCGGAGATTTCGTGGTGGCCACCGCCGGACCCGACCTGGAGTCGGTGCTCTCGGCCCGTGGCGCCGGCGCCGACAAGCTCTCCCACGAACACCGCACCACCGTCGCCAACCTGGATGTGGGCGGCGGCACCACCAACATTGCAGTCTATGAGAAGGGGACCCTCCGCGGGGTGAGCTGCCTGGATATCGGCGGCCGCCTCATCAAAGTGGACAAGGGCAGGGTCACCTATCTCTTCCCGAAGATACAGGCATTGGCCAAGTCCCACGGCATCGACCTCCAGGTGGGCGATCCGGCGGAGGAGCAGAAGCTCCGCCAGATCTGCGCCCTGATGGCCGACCAGCTGGCCCAGTCCCTCCACCTCAAGAAGATGGACGGGGACCACCTGGGACTCTACACCAACGACGGCAAACCCCTCCCCGCCGAGCCGGAGATCAAGGCCATCACCTTCTCCGGCGGCGTTGCCGACTGCGTCTATCAGCAGATGGAGGGCGACTACTTCCGTTACGGCGACATCGGTGTGCTGCTGGGTCAGGCGATCCGGTCCAACCCGGACCTCCAGACCGTGCAGCTCTTCCGGGCCGCCGAGACAATACGGGCCACGGTGGTGGGCGCGGGGACGCATACCACCGAGGTGAGCGGGAGCACCATCCATGTCGAGGCAGACCGGCTCCCGATCAAGAACATCCCCATTCTCAAGGTGTCCGAGGAGGACGAGGCGTCGCTGGAGACGTTTCGCTCCTCCATCACCAGGCAGATGCCGCTGTACAAGCCGGAGGGCAAGGTGGAACAGATCGCCATTGCCTTCAACGGGGAGACGCGCACCAGCTTTGCGGAGGTCCAGGACCTCGCAGCGGCCATCATTGACGGAGCGAAGGAGGTGATCGAGAGCAGTTATCCCTTGATCCTTGTGGTGGAGGCCGATATCGGCAAAGTGCTGGGGAACGCGGTGAACGTGATGCTGGACTACAAGAAAGATGTCATCTGCATCGACGGCATCAAGACCCTCAGCGGAGACTACGTGGACATCGGCGAACCCGTCGCGGACGGGCATGTGGTGCCCGTGGTGATCAAGACCCTGATCTTCAATTCTTAAAAAGTACGAGAGGTGAAGTAGCGTGATTCTCAAAACGAAGCTGTTTGGCCATGTGTACGAGTTCAAGAGCGTGCGCGAGGTTATGGCCAAGGCCAATGAGGAAAAGTCCGGCGACAAGCTGGCAGGCATCGCCGCCGAGACTGCCGAGGAAAGAGTCGCCGCCAAGGTGGTCCTTTCTCACCTTACTTTAAATGATCTGCGCAATTCCCCCGCCGTCCCCTACGAGGAGGACGAGGTTACCCGCATCATCCAGGACGCCGTCAACGAGACCATCTTCAATGAGTTCAAGAACATGACGGTGGCCGAGTTCCGCGAGTGGCTCCTCAGCGAGAGCACCACCACCGAGATGATCCGGCACGCTTCCCGCGGCCTGACCTCCGAGATCGTGGCCGGCGTCTGCAAGCTGATGAGCAACCTGGACCTCATCTACGCCGCCAAGAAGATGCGCGTGA
>CAUBHZ010000159.1 GCA_958435885.1 uncultured Intestinimonas sp.
CCACATAGCCGGTGAGGAGCAGGGTGACCGTCCGCCGGACCAGGGCGATGTTGACGTCCGCCGTCTCCTCCTTTTGCAGTTCCAGGGAAAAGGAGGGACGCTTGAAATCCTTGGGGAGGTAGTTTGTGTAGACCTCCTCTCCCGGCCAGTGCCCCTGTACGCTGGCCTTGACCGCGTCCATCAGTGCTTGGGCGGTCATCCTTATACCCCCTTCTCCTCGGCGAAGATCTCCAGGGCCTCATTGGCGGCATCAATGGCGTGCTCCTGGGCCTTCATCTTGGTCCAGGAGTAGAACATGCGGCCCTTCACATAGCGCAGACCCGTTGCCGTATTGAGTCCGGAGCGCCGGTTCCGGTTTTTCCGTGCTGTGCTCCAGGCGTAATCCTTTCTGGTGTCCGCCTTTCGTACTCCGTGGCCCCGCTCCAGCCATTTGGTGACCTGTTTGACGGTAACGGACTGGCCGTGCCAGCTCTTGGGCTTTTTCCCAGTCCGGACCGGAGATGCCTTCTGCGGAGTCAGGGCGGCATATCCACCCCTGCTGCCGAAACGAAGCTCCTGCCAGGACCGGACCGTCCCCTTGGCGTCCGCCTCCAGGTCTGCCCTGCCGATCTGGGCATCCAGGTCCCGCTTGGTGGCCTCACCCATGGCCTTCACCGCCACAGCTCTGGCCTCCGGGAAGTCCTCCATCAGATCTTCCCAATAGGAATAGAACTTCTGGACCGCCTTCCGGTCCAGAGTCGCCTTCCGGCTCACAGGTCCACCCTCCTCCCAATCTCGTACTCGTTCTTGAACTGATCCAGCTCGTGGGGCGCCAATACTTCCCAGGCCGCACCACGGACTTCTACCAGACAGCCCGGACGCAGGGTAATGGCCTTGGGGGTCACCAGCACCAGACCCAACTCATTGACCGACATGGGCCACTCCTGTTCATGCCGGACGTATTTCTCAGCAAGGACACCGGGGAAGGTCATCCCATCCGTGGTCCCGTCCGGCCGCAGCCGGACGGTGTCCACGGTCACCAGGGCGGCATCCACATCCAGATGCCCCCGTCCCCGGTCTGTGATGGAGGTGAGGAAGAGGTGCTGCTCCCCCAGGCACAGGGCGTTGTGAAGGGTGAGGGGCTGCCGCCGGATCACGATAGCGGCATCCCTGGCCCCCACACCCACCTGGGAAAAGAGGTTGCTCTTGGCCTGGAAGGTGATGTTGGCCCAGGCCCGGCGGATGGATACCCACTCCCACACCCCGGCAGTCGTCTCCCGGAACTCCAGGACCTGGGCAGGCTTGTCCAGCTTTCCGGCGTCGATATGCTCCGCCACAGGTCATCCCTCCCCAGATGTGTCCAAGTTGGACACGGGCTCGGTCAGCTTCAGCTGGTTGATGAGCCGCCGGAAGGCGGGGTTGTCGCTCACCGTCCCGCTCACCTGGACGTCCCGCTGGTCAAAATCCCGCAGGACCATGAAGTTGACGCACAGGTCGTACTGGGCGGCCCTGGGGGTACCGGAGGCGGGCGGGGAGATCCCCGCCCCCTCCATGTACCCCACCGCCGCGTCGTAGAGTCCCTCCAGGGTGAGGAGCTCCTCATCGGTGGGCTCCTCGATCCGGCAATAGGCCAGCAGTCTGGCCCGCCGCTCCTCGGTCAGGGCCATAGCTCATCAACCCCCGGCGCTCTCGATGGTGGCCTTGAAGGCAGCGGACGGGTCCATGGCCACCGCATCCAGGCGGCACAGGGCCCGGATCTCGTAGCTGTCGGTGGCCCAGGCGTCGCCGCCCACATCGGTGGCCGCCATCTCGATGCCCTTGCGGACAAACAGGGTGCCCAGCGCCTTGAAATTGCCCACGTAGATGGGGTGCTTAGTGGTTTCATCGGGGATGAGGTCGTTGTCGCCATAGACCACCCGGCGACCGCTCAGGCGGTACACGTTGGGGTCGGCAGGATTGGGCACCAGCAGAGGCCGCTTGTTGGCGTCCTCCCAACCGTCCATCTCGGCATAGCCGTTCTGGTTGGTGAGCAGGGTGGCAGCCATGCTGTGGGCAGTGTTCAGCTTGGTGATGAGAGCCTTGCGCAGTTCCTTGGCCTCGCTGCCGGCGGTGAGAGCGACCTCGGGCTCCAGGGCAGTGAGCAGACTCAGCAGCAGGGTGTTCTTGGTGAGGATGTACTTGGGACCGAACCAGCCCGCCAGGTACTGGAGCAGGCCGGCAGTATTGTCCTCCAGCAGCTCAGAGGAGACGGGCAGCCGGTCGCCGTACTTGTCTACGGTGTAGGTCACCTTGGCAAACTTGGGCTGATCGTCCTTGCCGATGGTGCCCATCTCGGCGATCTTGGGCAGGGCCTTGCGCTTGCCCTGCTCCACAGCCCGCCAGCCGCTAAGGGCACGCACATTTTCCACAGCGAAGAACTGGGACAGGTCCAGGTACTCCTTCTCATACTCGTGGATCATGTTGTCGAAGTCCAGGGGCACCAGGAAACCGCCGTCCGCCCCCTCAGGGTCGCCGCCGGTCTCCTGAAGGGCCTTATAGAGGGGCTCATAGCCCTCCACTCCCCGGGCTCGCTTCACGGTGGCGCCGGTGCGCAGGGCCTTGGCAAAGGCGTTGGCATACTCGTTGGTGCGGCGGATGGTATCCACCACGCCGCCCTTGGCCTTTTCCTTCTGCTTGGCCTCATACTCAGCGGCCAGCGCCTTCATCCGGCTGTCGGTATCAGAGAAGCGGCCCTCCTCGGCCAGCTGCTTCTCCACCGCATCGATCTCAGTGTTCATCTTCTCCACTTCGGCCATGAGGGCCTTGTGGCCCTCAAAGTCCTTCTTCTCCAAAAGGCCCTTGCCCTCGGTCAGCTTCTCGGTACGCTTGTGCTTGAGTTCCAGCAGTTCCTGATAATTCATCCGATCGTCCCTCCATATCGAAGTTCTTCCTGCCTCTGCCTGGCCTGGGCCAGCCGAAGCGCTTCCTCCTCCCCGGCTTTGGCCGGAGGCTCCTGCGGCTCGCCCTGGCCGCCGTATCGCTTACTTTTGATAATGCCGGCCCCGGGCTGGGCCGGGACAGCCACCAGGGACACCTCATAGGCGTCTCTGGCTCCATCCAATTCCATGACACAGGTCTTGCCATCGTATTCCACGCCGGGGTGGTGGATACAGCAGGCCTGGGCCTGATCCGCCCCGCAGATGGAGCAGACGGCCCGCTCCACCACACACCCCACCGAGCACTCCCGCAGGATTCCGCTCTCGATGGCGGTGATGGTGGGCGCGGTCTGCTCCATGCGGGGCATATAGCAGCGCAGGACCAGACGGCGCACCGTCTCCCCCTCCACACTGGCCGCGTATACCCGGGCGGTCTGGCTACCGGCGCTCCACTTGTGATCCAACAGCACCGGGCGGCCAACAAAGAGGGGGGCCAGCCCCTCCAGCGCCTGTTCGGTGAATCGCTCATAGTCGCGGTCGACCTTGTTGTCACAGGCGGCCAGACGGAAGGTAAACACCTCCTCCGCCGCGAGGGGCCGCAGGGACTGGATGTTGATGAGAGCCAGTTCCCCGTCGTTGACGATCTGCTTTTCCACCTGGGCCGCCTTCAGGATCTCGTTCATTTCTCTCCTCCTTCCAGTGTGTTCAGTTCAGCCTGGGCCCCCAGGGCCCGGATCAGGCTGAGGATGGGCCAGAGCTCCTGGGGCACATAGTTGAGGCTGGCATAGTAGGCGCTGCCGCCGGGGATGGCCGGCCGGTCATCCAGGGCACGGATCTCATCGGCGTTGTAGGCTCCAAGGATACGCATGGCCTGGAGCCAGGCGGCCTGGGCAGCGGTGTCGCCCTTGAGGAATACCTTCAGCTCCCGCTTGATGCGCACCCGGCCAGCCCGTTCCCCGGGCAGAAGCAGCTTATAGGTGTCCTCCTGGTCCCACTGGGTCTCATAGCCCAGGAGCGTGTAGTTGACGTACTCGATGCCGTTCTGTTCGTTGGACTGGTAGCTCTGCTTACCCGCATAGGCCAGATGGAGGGGCACGCCGAAGAACCGGCACACGTCTGCCACCCGCACCTCGTTGCTCTCCACGAACTGAGCATCGGTGTTGGTCATGGAAATGGGCTGGTATTTGAGTCCTAGATCCAGCACCGCCACCCGGAAGGCATTGCCCGGTCCCCGGTGGATGGCCTCCCAGGCCTGCCTCACCTGCTCCTTTGGATCTATGACGACCTTGGTCCCGTCCGGCTGGGTCTCCTCATAGTCGCCCAAGTCGCTGTCCGTGGTCAGGATGCCGGAGGGCTGGCCACCGCTGTGCCAGACGGAGTTTTCATACTGCTGGGCAGCTCTGGCAGTATCCAGGGTAAGCGAGGCCCGGCGCAGGACGCTGATGCCCTCAATCCCATCCTCGCTGTACGCTTTGTAGTGGAGCACATCCTCATTGCGCAGCCAGGTCACCTCCCCGGTGACCGGATGGGTAAATACATACCACAGGTGCCCCGCCCCGTCGAAGCGGATGGTCACATAATCGGGCGGCAGAGGGATGAGCTCCAAGGGGTAGCCGGTGCGTCCGTCCCGGCAGATCCAGGCATAGGCATTGCCCCGCAGGATCTGATTACACAGCATGAGGCGGTTATAGTCGAAGGAGGTCATAGCCTCATTGGCCCTCCCCCAGAGCACCCGGCCCAGTCGGTGCTCCTCCAGGCGCTCCTTGCTCTTCTCGTTCATGATGTAGAGGGGGAGCACCCCCATGGAGTTGGAGAGCACCTCCGCACACCGGTTCACAGTGGAGATCTTCATGGCCCGGTCCCGACTCATGCCAACGCTTTCCTCGCCAGCCAGCCATCCCTCCGGAGAGGTCACGGTCAGTGTCTGGACCACGCCGCTCATGCGCTTGCTCAGCGGCACGGAGCGGTGCCCTATACGGTAGATGCCTTTACTTAGGCTCATCCGTACCACCGCCCCAGATAGACAGCACGCCGCCCACGATGGCCAGCGCCCCACCGGTGATGAAGCCGGCAGGCAGGTAGATGAGTCCCGCCCCTACCGTCACCCCGGCGGCGCCCGCAAGCAGGACCAGCTCCCCCAGGTGGGGCACCAGCCCTTTGACCAGATTCCTCATGCATACTCCTTTCCGCCCAGAGGGCCTACAAGTGATAATTCCGTGTGCGGATGGCCGCCGCCAGATCCGGCTTGGCCGTTCTCTTTACCAGCACCCGGGCCGTGGCATTCATCGCCGCCGCCACGGGG
>CAUBHZ010000160.1 GCA_958435885.1 uncultured Intestinimonas sp.
GTTCTTTTTCCAGCAGGGAAAAAGAAACGGGTTTTGAACGTCTCTCCCGTCCTTTCGCATAACAATAAAGACAAAGATATAAGATGTAGTACCACACCGCAAGGCTCCCCCTCATCCGCCCCAGTGTGCGCACTGGGGCACCACGGGTTAAGGAAGAAGTGATTTCTTCTGACTGTCCACCGGACAGTCAGACCCCCTCGGGGGAAGGCTCTGGGGTGACTTGATCTGCCCAAAACGCAAAAAAACACGGGACCGTTTCAAACGGTCCCGCGTTTTCATGTACTCACTTAATCTCGTAGTCCTTCCCGAACTGAAGGTGCTCCAGATCGATGCTCAGGCGCTTGGTGGGCTCATCGTCCTCGGGCTCCTTGGCCTTGACCGCCTCGGCCATCTCGGCGGCCCGGCGCTCCGGATTCACCTTGATCTTGCGCTCGGTCTCGCCGTCCCGGTCCACGAAGGTGGCGGTGAGGTCGCCGTAGAGGCCGCCGGGGCGGTCATCCTCCTCGGGCTCGTCCTCGTCGTCGGCGGCGTCCACCGGGTCGGGCGTCTCCTCCTGGGCAATGCGGTCCATGGTGGCCTGGATCTCCTCGGCGGCGGCGTCCACCGGGTCGGCGGGGGCGGCAGCCTCCGGGGTGAGCTTGCTCAGGCTGCCCAGGTAGTCCAGCTCGTGCTGGTAGAGCTCCTTGAGCTTGGCCACGTAGGCGGCGGTGGCGTTCTGGGCGGCGGTGAGCCGCAGTTGTTCGGCCTCCACCTCCCGGCGCAGACCCTGGACCCGGGCTCTGGCCTCATCCTCCGCCTGGTGCACCATGGTCTCCTTGCTGGCCTGGGCCTCTTTCACGATCTCATCGGCCATCCGCTGGGCGGTGAGCAGGGTCTTGCGCATGGCCTCCTCGGTGGAGCGGTACTCCTCCACCTTGTCCACCAGCACCTTCATCTTGCTCTTGAGGACGGCGTTCTCCTTATACAGAGTGGTGTAGTCCTCGGTGAGCTGGTCCAGAAACTCGTCCACCATGGCCATATTGTAGCCGCCGAAGCCCGCCTTGGCAAAGGCGTGCTCGGAGACCTCCTGCGGCGTCAGCATAAAGGGTCACTCCCCGCTATTATAATCTCTTTTTGGTCGTCGTCGGCGCCCCGGGGGCGCCAAAACGATATGTTAGAAGTAGAGACCGTTGTTCTCCAGTTCGTCGATGAGATCGCCCAGAATGTCCACGTTGTAGGGGGTGATGATGTAGGTAGAGATGGCCACCTTCTTGATCTTGCCCTCGTTGGCGTAGGCCACGCCGGAGAGGAAGTCCAGCAGGCGCCGGGCGATGTCCTTGTTGGTCTGCTCCAGGTTGAGGACCACAGTGCGCTTCTCCCGCAGGTGGTCGGCGATCTCGGCGGCGTTCTCGAAGCGGTCGGGCTTCACCAGCACCACCTGGAGCTGGGTGGTGGTGTGGATGTTGACCACCTTGTTGCTCCGGCGCTGCTCGGGCTCGGCGGCGTAGATGGCGCCGGTGCTCTCCCGGATGTCCCGGACCTTCTCCTTGCGCTCGGTGCGGGGGGCAGGGGCGTCGAAGTCGTCGTACTCCTCCTCGTCCTCTTCGTCCTCGTAGGGGCGGGCCAGACGCTTGATCTCATCAATGAATCCCATAGCGGTAACTTCCTTTCGTTCATCCTCACGCTGCCGGTCCCGGCAGGTTCAGGGGTGCATGGGGGGCCGGGGACCAAAGAGGGCGGTCCCCACCCGCACCAGGGTGGCGCCTTCCCGGATGGCGTCCTCATAATCGCCGCTCATACCCATGGACAGACAGTCTATATCAGTGTCATTATCGCCTATTTGGCGTCTTATGTCAACATAAAGCTGGCGGGTAGCGGCAAAAAATCTCCGATTTGCGCCGGGTTCGGCGGCCACGGGGGGAATGGCCATGAGGCCGCGGAGACGCACGTGGGGCAGGTCCATGGCCTGCCGGGCCAGGGCGGGCAGCTCCTCGGGGAGACAGCCCCCCTTGCTCTCCTCCCGGCCGATGTTGACCTCCAGCAGGATGTCCTGGACCAGGTTCAGCTTTTCGGCCTGGCGCTCGATGGCCTCCAGGAGCCGGGGGGAGTCCACGGACTCGATGAGGTCCACCCGGCCCACCACAAAGCGGACCTTGTTGGTCTGTAAATGGCCGATGAAGTGGACCCGGGCGCCGTCGTAGGCGTAGTCGTCCAGGTGAGCGGTGAGCTCCTGGACCCGGTTCTCGCCGCAGATGGTGATGCCGGCGGCGATGGCGGCGCGGATGGTGTCCGAGGTCTGGACCTTGGTGGCGGCCACCAGGGTGATCTCCGCCGGGTCCCGGCCGGCCTCCAGGGCGGCTTTGGCCATGTTGGCCTTTACCCGGGCAATGTTTTCCTCCAGTGACATGGTGGATTCCCTCCTATCTTTCTCTGGGCTCATCTGGTCATGACCTTGCCGTCGTAGAGCTCGTCCGAGGAGACGATGACCTGGTCCCCGGCGCGGAAGGCGGTCTTGAGCTGGTTGTCGGTGGGCACGTCGGGGAGCACCGCCTTGACCAGGTAGTAGTCGCCGTCGTCGGCCAAGATCTCCACCGCCTTGAACTCGGCCTGGGCGGCGGTGAGGACGTAGACGCCGATGACCTGTTTGGTGGTGGTCTCCCCGGTCTCGGGGTCGGTGACGGCCCGGTTTTCGGTGCGCACCGCCTTCTTGGGCACCCGGATGCCCTCCAGGCTGTTGAAGACGATGTCCACCGTCTGCTTGCGCAGCATGCTGGTGTCGGCCAGGTTCCGGGTGGAGGAGAGGACCACCAGGCAGGCGCCGTCCTGGGCGCCGTCCACCCGCTCGATCTTCATGGACACCTCCCCCGACCAGTCCCGGGAGAAGCGCACCCGCACCGACCGGCCCGCCACCAGCCGCTCGGCCACCTCCGGCGAGACGGTGGTGGCGAAGTACCACTTGGAGCTGGTGATGAGCTTGCCCACGGCGCCGGTGGGGGCGGTGGGGTCCTGGGTCATGAGCTGCTTGAGGCCGGCGGCGGTGAGGGTCTCCAGCATGTCGGGGTAGAGGGTGGACTCGTAGCCGTCGGCCATGGCAGAGAAGGTGCCGGAGCAGGGGGCGTAGACGGTGGTGGTGTCCAGGGCGGAGGCGCTCTGGAGGGCCTGGATCTGGCCGTCCAGGGCGGTGATGGCGGCGGAGAGCTCGTCCACCCCGGCGTCGTTGGCGTAGCCGTGGCGGATGACCAGGCTCTTGAGGGACAGGGACTGCTCCTCCAGGCCGGTGAGGTCGCCGTAGGCCGCGGAGGTCCGCAGGCCCACCATGGCGTCCACGATGCTCTGGTCCAGACGGCCGGCGTCGGTGCCGTCCTGGCCCTGGAGGGCGTATTTGAGCTGTTCCTGTTCCAGGGTCAGGGTGCGCAGCTGGCGGCGGCGGTCCAGGGCGCTCTCGTCCTGGTAGAGGTAGGCCACGGCGGCTCCGGCCCGGACCTTCTCCCCCTGGTCGGGGAGCACGTCCACGATGGCGGCGGCCTGGCCGGTGACCACCGTCTCCGCCCGGATGAGCAGTCCGGTGGCCTCCACGGCGTCATCCACCGTGTGGGCGTAGGTGGTCACGGTGTAGGTCCGGTCATCCAGACTGCGGAGCGCGGAGAAGAGAAGGTAGGCACACACCATGAAGAACATGAGAACGATCATGATGCGGGTGATGACGGTACCCTGTTTCATAGGTCAAGATCCTCGATTTCTGCCCATTCCCTCCCCCGCCGGCGGGTCAGCCCTCCTGGGCCGTCTCCCCCTCCAGGGGCACCGCCCGCTCCGGGACGATGGTGGAAATGGCGTGCTTGTAAATGATCTGCTGCTTGTTGTCGGTCATGAGGACCACCACGAAGGAGTCGAAACCGGTGATGATCCCACGGAGCTGATAGCCGTTCATGAGGAAGAGCGTCACCCCCATCCGGCTCCGGCGGGCCCGGGTGAGAAAGGTGTCCTGAAGATTGAATCTGGTCTGCATGGTATGTACACTCCTCTTTCTGTTGGAATGCACCCATCATATACCAAATTCTTCCATATATGCTGTCACTTTCTGTCGGCCCAGGGCCAGGTCGGGGGCATTTTCCCAGGTGACATACCGGATGCCGGGGGTGCGGCGGAACCAGGTGAGCTGCCGCTTGGCGTACTGCCGGGAGCGGAGCTTGACCTCCTCCACCGCCTGGGAGATGGGCTCCTCCCCCCGGAGGGCGGCGGCGAACTCCTTGTAGCCGATGGCCTGCATGGCCGTGGCGGTGGGGGGCACGCCGGAGGTGAGGAGGCCTCTGACCTCCTCCTCCAGCCCCGCCTCCATCATCCCGTCCACCCGGCGGTCGATGCGGTCCCACATGTCCTCCCGCCGGGCGAAGGTGAGGCACACCCGCAGGGCGTCGTACTTGGGGGGAAGGTTCCGGGTCCGCTCGTCGTGGGCGGTGATGGTCTCCCCCGTCTCGTACCACACCTCCAGGGCACGGAGGATGCGCTTTTCGTCGTTGGGGTGGAGTTTTTCCGCCCGGTCCGGGTCGATGCGGCGGAGCTCTTCGTACAGGGCGGGCAGGCCCTCTTCCCGGGCCCGGGCCTGGAGCCTTTCCCGCCAGGCGCCGGTGAAGGGGGCGAAGTCCCGGCCGGCAATGAGGTTGTCGATGTAGAGGCCGGTGCCTCCCACCACGATGGGGAGCTTTCCCCGGGCGAGGATGTCCCGGACGCAGGCGTCGGCGTCGTGGACGTACCGGGCCACGGAGTAGTCCTCCGCCGGGTCGGCCACGTCCAGCATGTGGTGGGGGACACCCCCCATCTCCTCTGCCGTGGGCTTAGCGGTGCCGATGTCCATGCCCCGGTAGATCTGCATGGAGTCGGCGGAGACCACCTCGCCGCCCAGGGCCTGGGCCAGAGCCACACCCAGGGCGGTTTTGCCCGAGGCCGTGGGGCCGCAGATGACCAGCAGCTTGGGTTGATGTTCCATGGAGACCTCCTTTCGGGGTGATGGGGTGGGGTTAAAGCCTTCCCCTGGGGGAAGGTGGCATTTGCAAAGCAAATGACGGATGAGGGGTAGCCTTGCAACGTGGTTTTACGTCTCATTTCTTTGCCTTCCTGTTACGTGAAAGGACGGGAGAGACGGTCAAAGACCGTTTCTTTTTCCCTGCTGGAAAAAGAACGGTTTTTGGAA
>CAUBHZ010000161.1 GCA_958435885.1 uncultured Intestinimonas sp.
GCCGCCCGACTCTCGGGACCGGGCCTTGTCCACCCGGTAGAAGCGCTCGAAAATCCGGGGCCGGTCGGCCTCGGGGATGCCGATGCCGTTGTCGGACACCTCCATCCACACCCGCAGGGGGTTCCGGCCGGCGGAGATGGCGATCCGGCCGCCGTCAGGGGTGTACTTGATGGCGTTGGAGACCACGTTCATCATCACCTGGAGGATGCGGTCCCGGTCGCCCACCATGTCCGGGATATCGGGGGCGATGTCCAGGGTGAGGCTGTGGCCGTGGCGCTGGGCGTCCATGAGCACGGCGTTGTAGATGTCCCGGACCGCGGCGGAGAAGGAGAAGCGCTCCAGCTTGAGCTCGCTGCGTCCGGAGTCGAACCGGGACAGGGTGAGCAGATCCTGGACGATGTGGGTCATGCGGTCGGACTCGTTGAGGATGACCCCCAGGAAGTTTTTCTCCATGGCGGGGGGAATGTCTCCGGCGCTGTCCACCAGGGTCTCGGCGTAGCTGCGGATGTTGGTGAGGGGGGTGCGCAGCTCGTGGGACACGTTGGCCACGAACTCCCGGCGCATCTCCTCGTTCCGGCGCTGGGTGGTGACGTCGTGGATGACCACCATCACGCCGCCCTGGCCGCTCTCCTGGTCAAAGGGCGCCAGCAGCAGCTCCAGGCTCCGGTTGCCGGCGGTGCGCTCGGCCTCCTGATAGCCGGGCTGCTCCAGGCTCAGAATCTGGTCCAGGGGCGCCAGGTCCCCGAAGAGGCTCTCATAGGTGTCCTCCGGCAGGATGCGGCGGCCCAGCATGTCCTCGGCCGCCGGGTTCTTCTGGATCACCCCGCCCTCCCGGCTGAAGGCCACCACGCCGTCCGTCATATGGAGGAAGAGGGTGTCCAGCTTGTTGCGCTCGTTCTCCGCCTCCCGGATGGTGGCCTGGAGCTGCCGGGCCATGGAGTTGAAGGTGGCGGTGAGCACGCCGATCTCGTCCTTGGAGGCCACCTCCAGTTTTCGGGAGAAGTCCCCCGAGGCCACCCGCTTGGCGCCGGCGGTGAGCCGCTCGATGGGGGTGATCATGGTCTTGGCCAGCAGGAAGGAGAGGAGCACCGAGGAGATGAGGCCGAAGATCAGCGCCTGGATGATGAGCATAAAGATGGAGCTGTTGAGCTCGGTCACGGTCTGGCGGTTGTCGTAGATCTGGATGATGTAGGGGACCTCACCCCGGGTGATGGGGATGGCCACGTCCATAAAGTCGGCGGTGATGTCGCTGCCGGTGGCCGGCTCCCCGGTGGCCAGGGCCCGGAGCACGTTGGGGCTCTTGTCCAGGCTCTGGCCCAGCTGGTCGTCGGAGCCCGCCAGATAGGCCCCGGTGGTGCCGTCCAGAATAAAGTAGTAGCGGGTGCGCCCATCCACTCCCAGCTCGCCCATATTGGCCCTGAGCACGTCCTGGAGACCCTCCACACCGTTCTCCTCCCCCTCGTAGGGGCTGGTGAGGTCCTCATAGAGGTCCTGGGCGGAGAACATGCTGCTCATGCGGGTGTTGAAGTCCTCCAGGTAGTACCGCACCACGGCGTTCATCAGGAAGGCGCCCACCACCGTCATCAGCGAGATGATGAGCAGCACCATGATGAGCACCAGCTTCATATGGAGGGAGCGAAACATGGGAGCGGACCTCCTTTCTCAGGCGTGATTGGGGCGCAGGGGATGCTCAGGCGTTGAAGAGGTAGCCCAGACCACGCCTGGTCACCACGAACTGAGGGCTCGCAGGATCATCCTCAACTTTTTCGCGCAGGCGGCGGACGGCCACGTCCACCGCCCGGACGTCGCCCACATAGCCCTCATAGTTCCACACGTTCTCCATGAGAGCCTCCCGGGAGAAGACTTTTCCCGGATTGGAGGCCAAAAACTTCAGCAGCTCATACTCCCGCTGGGTGAGGTCCAGGGGAGCGCCGTCCTTGTAGGCCATGAGCAGGTCGGTGTCGATGGTGATGCGCCCCAGCTCCAGACGGCCCGAGGCCGGCTTGGCGGCGGGCTCCGCCGGGACCATGGTGCTGCGCCGGATGTTGGCCTTCACCCGGGCCATGAGCTCCCGCATGGAGAAGGGCTTTGTGATATAGTCGTCCGCCCCCAGCTCCAGGCCCAGGACCTTGTCGGTCTCCTCCTCCCGGGCGGTGAGCATGATGATGGGGGTGGTGCGGCCCGCCTGCCGGATCTCACGGCAGACGTCAAAGCCGTTCTTCTTGGGCAGCATCAGGTCCAGCAGGATGAGGTCGGGGTCCTGCTCCAGGGCCAGCTGGAGCCCGGCCTCCCCGTCGTAGGCCTCCAGGGCGGTATAGCCCTCCTTGGTCAGGTTATAATTGAGGATGTCGACGATGTTCTTCTCATCCTCCACGATCAGAATGGTCTTTCCCATGTCACGCCTCCCAGCTTGTCCATGTCGGTGTCGGTCACAGGCCCAGCAGCACCTTGGTCTTGAGCAGCCCGGCCACGGTCTTGGCGTCCTGGAGCCGGCCGTCCATGGCCTCCTCCAGCAGCTGTGCGAAGGGTACCCGCTCCAGCTCCAGAAACTCGTCGGGGTCGGGGTGACACGCCCCCTGGTGGAGCCCACGGGCCAGGTAGAGGTGGATCACCTCGTCGGAAAACCCCGGCGAGGATAAAAGCCCGCCCAGATATTCGAAGGAGTCGGCGGTGAGGCCGGTCTCCTCCTCCAGCTCCCGGATGCCGGCCAGGCGGTGGTCCTCCCCCCGCTCCAGCTTGCCGGCGGGCAGCTCGGTGATGACCTTGCCGAAGGGATAGCGGAACTGCCGCACCACGGTGACGGTGCCGTCCTCGTGGTAGGGCACCACGCACACGCCGCCGGGATGAGACACCACCTCGCGCCCCGCCTCGGCGCCGTTGGGCAGGGTGACCCGGTCCACCCGGAGGTCCACGATGACCCCCTTGAAGATCGGCTTGCTGGAGACCGTTTTTTCATACATTTCCATGTCCACCGCTCCTGTATGCAGAATCAAAATCAGTATACCACGGTTTTTCCCGGACTGCAATCACCGGCGGTTCCGGACCCTCCCGCGCAAGCAAAGATTTCCAGTGGAGAAAGCCGTAACATTCGTGTAAAATTTCTTTTGCTTTTACATACTAGGGATGGTATAATATCATCGCATCGGAGCGGGCACCTGTGGGCGTCCGCCTGTAAAAGTAACATTTACCGGGCCAGGGAGCTTCTCCCGGCCCTTGACGCGCCCCTTCGGCGAGCCGGAGGGTGCGAGAGGATAGAAGGTGCGGTTTTGACGAAGTATGTGATTCACGGGGGCAGACCGCTGTACGGAGAGATCGAGATCAGCGGCGCCAAAAACGCCGCGGTGGCCATCATTCCCGCCGCCCTGCTGGTGGACGGCGTGTGCCGGATCGAGAACATTCCCCAGATCAGCGATGTGACCCTCCTTTTGAAGATCCTCCAGGAGCTGGGCGCCGATGTGCGCACCGTGGACCGGACCACGGTGGACATCGACTGTACCCACATCCGCAACGCCAAGGTACCCGACGTGATGGCCCGGCAGATCCGGGCCTCCTATTATCTTATCGGCGCTCTGCTGGGCCGGTTCGGCTCCTCCCAGGTGCCGCCTCCGGGCGGCTGCCACCTGGGCGCCCGCCCCATCGACCAGCACATCAAGGGCTTTGTGGCCATGGGTGCCGACGTGGACGTGAGCGGCGGCTATATCAACGCCACCGCCCAGGGCGGCCGTCTCCAGGGGGGACAGGTCTACCTGGACATCGTCTCCGTGGGCGCCACCATGAACATCATGCTGGCCGCCGTGCTGGCCAGGGGCATGACCATCATTGAAAACGCCGCCAAGGAGCCCCACATCGTGGATCTGGCCAACTTCCTCAACTCCATGGGAGCCGACATCATGGGCGCCGGCACCGACGTCATCAAGATCCGCGGGGTGGACCGCCTGAGCGGCGGCACCTACTCCATCATCCCCGACCAGATCGAGGCGGGCACCTATATGGCCGCCGTAGCCGCCGCCGGCGGCGAGGTCCGCATCAAGAACGTGATCCCCAAGCACCTGGACTGCATCACCGCCAAGCTGGTGGAGATGGGTGTGGAGGTGGAGGAGTCCGACGACTCCGTGCTGGTCCGCCGGGACCCCGACCGCCGGCTTACCCGCACCAACGTGAAGACCCTGCCCTATCCCGGCTTCCCCACCGACATGCAGCCCCAGATCGCCGTGGCCCTGTGCCTGGCGGAGGGCACCAGCGTCATCACCGAGGGCGTCTGGGACAGCCGCTACCGCTATGTGGACGAGATCCGCCGCATGGGAGCCAAGGTGCAGGTGGACGGCAAGATCGCCGTCATTGAAGGAGTGGACAAGCTCACCGGCGCGCCGGTGCAGGCCTGTGACCTCCGGGCCGGCGCCGCCATGGTCATCGCCGGTCTGGCCGCCCAGGGCACCACCGAGGTGGACTGCATCCACTATATCGAGCGGGGCTATGAGGACATCGTCCGCAAGCTCTCCGGCGTGGGCGCCGACATCCGCGTGGTGGTCACCCCCGACGAGGAGAAGGCCCAGGCCTCCGTGGGCTGAGAATGAAACATGAGGGCGGCGGTTTCAGGACCTGCCGCCCATGTTTTTTGCGCATTTCCAAGCATACCGACATGAACACTGGGAGCGATCACCATTGCTGACATTGACCACACTGGCCAGCGGCTCCTCCGGCAACTGCGCCCTCCTCTCCGACGGAGAGACCCACCTGCTGCTGGACGCGGGCATCTCCTGCCGCCGGATCTGCACCGCCCTGGCCTGGCTGAACATTCCGCCGGAGTCTCTTGCCGGGGTCCTCATCACCCATGAGCACGCCGACCACATCTCCGGCCTCGCCACCCTACATAAGCGGTTCCGCCTGCCGGTCTACACCAGTCCCGGCACCGCCCGGCAGCTGTGCTACCGCATCGCCGCCCTGGAGGACGTGGTCCGGACCTGCGCCCCGGGGAGCAGCTTCACCGTGGGCGGCCTGGACGTGGAGACCTTCCCCATCTCCCACGACGCCGCCGAGCCCATGGGCTTCGCCGTCTCCAGCGGGGACCGGAAGGCCGCCCTGGTCACCGACCTGGGGGTGGTGACCCAGGCCGTC
>CAUBHZ010000162.1 GCA_958435885.1 uncultured Intestinimonas sp.
CTGCTCCACCTCGCCGGCAATGATCTTCCGGCTGATGAGGGTCTCCACCGTGTGCTGGAGATACCGGCGCAGGGGCCGGGCGCCGTAGATGGGATCGTAGGCGCTGTCGATGATGTGCTCCTTGGCCCGGTCGGTCAGGTTCACGGTGAGCTGCTTGTCGCTCAGACGCCGGTTCAGCTCGGCCGCCATCAGGTCGATGATGTGGGTGACGTTGTCCTTGGTCAGGGGCTTGTAGAACACGATCTCGTCCAGCCGGTTCAGGAACTCTGGCCGGAAGGACCGCTTGAGCAGCTCGCTGACCTGGTTCCGGGCCTCCTCGGTGATCGCGCCGTCGGGCCCGATGCCGTCCAGCAGGAACTGGGAGCCCAGGTTGGAGGTCAGGATGATGATGGTGTTCTTGAAGTCCACCGTCCGGCCCTGGCCGTCGGTGATGCGGCCGTCGTCCAGGACCTGGAGCAGGATGTTGAACACGTCGGGGTGGGCCTTCTCCACCTCGTCAAAGAGGACCACGGAGTAGGGGTGCCGGCGGACGGCCTCTGTCAGCTGGCCGCCCTCCTCATAGCCCACGTACCCGGGAGGCGCCCCGATGAGCCGGGACACGGAGAACTTCTCCATGTACTCCGACATGTCGATGCGCACCAGGTTCTTCTCGCTGTCGAACAGCGCCTCGGCCAGGGCCTTGGCCAGCTCGGTCTTGCCCACGCCGGTGGGGCCCAGGAAGAGGAAGGAGCCGATGGGTTTGTCCGGGTCGGCGATGCCGGCGCGGCTGCGCAGAATGGCCTCGGACACCAGGCGCACGGCCTCGTCCTGGCCCACCACCCGCTGGTGGAGGATGTCCTCCAGGTGGAGCAGCTTTTCCCGCTCCCCCTCCATCAGCTTGGCCACAGGGATGCCCGTCCAGCGCTCGATGATGCGGGCGATCTCCTCCTCGGTGACCTTGTCCCGCAGCAGGGAACGGGCCTTACCCTCGTTGGCGATGGCCTCCTCGGCCTCCAGCTGTTTCCGCAGCTCGGGGATGCGGCCGTACTGGAGCTCGGCGGCGCGGTTCAGATCGTACTGCCGCTGGGCGGCCTCCAGCTCGGCGTTGGCGCTCTCCAGCTCCTCCCGGAGCTTCTGCACCTTGCCGATGGCGTTCTTCTCGTTTTCCCACTGGGCCTTCTTGGCGTTGAACTCGTCCCGCATCTCGGCCAGCTCCTTCTGGATCTCGGCCAGATGCTCCCTGGACAGGGCGTCGTCCTCCTTCTTGAGGGCGGCCTCCTCAATCTCGTGCTGGATGATCTTCCGCTGGATGACGTCCAGCTCGGTGGGCATGGAGTCGATCTCGGTGCGGATCATGGCGCAGGCCTCGTCGATGAGGTCGATGGCCTTGTCGGGGAGGAAGCGGTCGGTGATATAGCGGTTGGACAGGGTGGCGGCGGCGATGATGGCGCCGTCCTGGATCTTGACGCCGTGGTACACCTCGTACCGCTCCTTCAGGCCGCGGAGGATGGCGATGGTGTCCTCCACCGTGGGCTCGTTCACCATGACGGGCTGGAAGCGGCGCTCCAGGGCGGCGTCCTTCTCAATGTACTGCCGGTACTCGTTGAGGGTGGTGGCGCCGATGCAGTGCAGCTCCCCCCGGGCCAGCATGGGCTTTAAGAGGTTGCCGGCGTCCATGGCGCCCTCGGTCTTGCCGGCGCCTACAATGGTGTGCAGCTCGTCGATGAAGAGGATAATGCCCCCTTCGGACTTCTTCACTTCGTTGAGCACGGCCTTCAGCCGCTCCTCAAACTCCCCCCGGTACTTGGCCCCGGCCACCAGGGAGCCCATGTCCAGGGCGAAGATGGTCTTGTCCTTCAGGGAGGCGGGCACGTCCCCCTTGACGATCCGCTGGGCCAGGCCCTCGGCGATGGCGGTCTTGCCCACGCCGGGCTCGCCGATGAGCACGGGGTTGTTCTTGCTCTTCCGGGAGAGGATGCGGATGACGTTGCGGATCTCGTCGTCCCGGCCGATGACCGGGTCCAGCTTGTTCTGCCGGGCCCGCTCCACCAGGTCGGTGCCGTATTTCTTCAGGGCCCCGTAGGTCTCCTCGGGGTTGTCCGAGGTCACCCGCTGGTTGCCCCGGACGGAGGAGAGGGCCTGGAGGGCCTTCTCCTTGGTGATCTGATAGTCGGAGAACACCCGGCCCAGATCCCGGCCGGCGGTCTCCAGGAGCCCCAGGAAGAGGTGCTCCACAGAGGTGTATTCGTCCTTCATCTCTCCGGCGATCTTCTCGGCCCGGTTCAGGGCCTTTTCCGTGTCGGCGGAGATGTAAATCCTTCCGGGTTCATGGCCGGAGGAGGACACCCGGGGCTGCCGCTCCACCAGGTCCTGCACCGCCGCCTGGAAGGAGGGCACGGTGATCCCCATCCCCGCCAACAGCTGGGGGATGAGGCCCTCGGCGTCCTGGAGCAGGGCCCACAGCAGGTGGGCCTGTTCGATCTGGGGGTTGCCGTATTCCTGGGCGATGGTCTGGGCGGCGCGGATGGCCTCGGCGGATTTCTGGGTGAGTTTTTCTGCGTTCATAAACATTCACTCCTTTCCGGGGTGGGTGGATGGCGATGGGATTCTGTTCCCGACGGCAAAGGGGCGCCGGCGACTGCACCGGCGCCCTTGTGCCATGGGGGGTTACAAAGACATGAGAGAGAAAAGAGAGGAGGATATGGTCATTAGAGGATGTCGATCTGCCGGCTCTCCGGCACCACAGGGGCCTGCTTGGGCAGGGTCACCTCTAAGATCCCGTTCTTGTAGGCGGCGGAGATGCCGCTCTCTTCGATGCCGGAGACATCGAAGCTCCGGGCGAAGGATCCGGTCCGGCGCTCCCGGCGGATATACTCGCCCTGCTTCTGCTGCTCCTGCTCTTCCTTGTGCTCGGCCTTGACGGTGAGGATGCCCTCCTTCAGGTCCAGGGAGATGTCCTCCTTGTTGAACCCGGGGAGTTCCGCCTCTAGGACGAACTTGTCGCCCAGGTCCCGGATGTCCGCCCGGAAGGCAGGCAGGGTGGCGTTGGAGTTGCGGAAGAACTGCTTCTGGAAGTTGTCAAACAGGTCAAAAATGTTGTTGTCGTTGCGCTCAAAGGGAATCATGCCAAACATCATGTGTCGCTCCTTCTGATGATTTATTGGGGAGCCAGCCCGGCTTGGCGCCGGACCGGCAGCGTTTACAAAACTTGCAATCTTGAGACCGGAGTGCTTATCTTTGCCCGGATCTTTCCGGGTCCCTCCTGTCTACGGTTCATATATTACTGCTATTTTATGAATAATTTTAGTAGATTTTATGTCTAAATTGTAAACATTAGCACTCTTGTTCGTAGAGTGCTAAAATCAGACGGCTGTTTCCCCCCCGTTGTTCCCGGGGGTTCTTTGTGGTATACTGAAAGGTGAAATTTACCCCAAAGACGGGAGGCTACGATATGACAACCTTATCCCAACGCATGCTCGACCTGGGCACGGCCAAGTCGGAGATCCGGGAAGCCTTTGCCTTCGCCCAGGCCCGGGCGGCGGAGGTCGGCCCGGAAAACGTGGACGACTTCTCCATCGGCAACCCCAGCGTCCCCGCGCCGGACACCGTGGCCCAGATGGTCCATCAGCTGGTGGACACAGTGGACCCCATCCTTCTCCACGGCTACACCCCCGCCCAGGGGGACGCCGCCGTCCGCCAGGCTCTGGCCGACGATCTCAACCGCCGCTACGGCACGGACTATGACCCCGACTGCTTCTACCTCACCGCCGGGGCGGCGGGGGCTTTGTGCTGCGTCCTGTCCGCCCTGGGCTGCCCGGGGGATGTGTTCCTGACCTTTGCCCCCTACTTCCCGGAGTATAAGGTGTTCGTGGAGAGTGCCGGCGGCACCCTCACCGCCGTGCCCGCCAACCTGGAGGACTTCCAGATCGACTTTGCCGCCCTGGAGGCCGCCCTCTCCCCCCAGGTGAAGGGGATTATCATCAACAGCCCCAACAACCCCACCGGAGTGGTTTACTCGGAGGCGACCATCCGGAAGCTGGCCCAGATGCTCACCGCCAAGTCCCAGGAATACGGCCACCCCATCTGGCTGATCTCCGACGAGCCCTACCGGGAGATCGTCTACCAGGCGGAGCCCTTGCCCTGGGTCCCCTCCTATTATACCAATACCTTGGTGTGTTATTCCTACAGCAAGTCCCTCTCCCTGCCCGGGCAGCGGATCGGCTATGTGCTGGTGCCCCGGACGGCAGAGGACTTTGACCTGGTCTACGCCGCCGTGTGCGGGGCAGGCCGGGCCCTGGGCTATGTGTGCGCCCCCAGCCTCTTCCAGCTGGTGGTGGCCAACTGCGCCGGGCAGACGGCGGACATCGCCGTGTACCGGAAGAACCGGGACCTCCTCCTCACCGCCCTGCGGGAGATGGGGTACACCTGCGCCCAGCCGGAGGGGGCCTTCTACCTCTTCCCCCGGTCGTTGGAGCCCGATGCCAAGGCCTTCTGCCGGCGGGCCCAGAAGTACGACCTGGTGCTGGTCCCCGGGGACAGCTTCGGCTGCCCGGGCCACGTGCGGATCTCCTACTGCGTGCCCACGGAGCAGATCCAGCGGGCGCTGCCCAAGTTCCGGAAGCTGGCGGAGGAGTACCGGCAGGGGTGAGCCGCGTTTCCCCCCGTTCCCTGCGACAAACGATGACGCCAGAGGAACGGCATCTGTGGTATGATTTTCTGCGACAGCTTCCCGTCACGGTCCGACGGCAAAAGCCGTTGGGGCGGTATGTGGTGGATTTTTACATCGCCTCGGCCCGTCTCGTGATTGAGGTTGACGGTGGGCAACATTACCACGGAGAAGGGAGAGCGCAGGATCTGGCCCGAGATGCTTACCTCCAAGGGCGAGGACTGCATGTTCTGCGGTACTCAAACCGAGAGGTTTCTCAGAATTTTCAAGCTGTTTGCCAGGATATTGTCCATCACATGGACCGATTTTCTGAGGAAACCAGCAAGAAAAACGGATGACGCGTTTCCCATGGCGGGAGCCAGCGCAACGCGGAAAAGGAATTCCTTGCGGTGCCCACAACTTGCGGCGGCTTCCCCTTGGGGGGAAGCTGTCACCGAAGGTGACGGATGAGGGGGCGATCGA
>CAUBHZ010000163.1 GCA_958435885.1 uncultured Intestinimonas sp.
GACGCGCCAAACCACGCTCCGGAGATTGGGTAGGGGCGGATAATATCCGCCCCTACGCCTCTCCCCTACTCGTGTCCGTAGCCGTGGCCATGGTCCTGACCGTGGTGGCCGCCCTCGCCCTGACCGGCGGAGGTGGTCTCCCCGGCGGTCTGGGTCTGGCCGCTGCCCTGACCGTTGCCCTGACCGCTCCCCTGCTGGCCCTGGCCGGAGCCGTGGCCCTCACAGGCGTCGATGCACTGCTGGATCTCCCCCATGGTCATCTCCCCGGCGTCGGCCTGGGTGACGGTGGGGTCCAGGGCGGAGAGGGCCAGGTAGGCCCGGTACTTGCCCAGGGAGAGCCCGGCGTCCCGGGCGGCCTGGGCGGTCTCCGGGTCCAGGGCGTAGCAGGTGAGGCCGGCCTCGCCGCCGTCGGAGAGCATCCCCTCACAGTGGCCGCTGTCGGCGGAGAGGGTGACAGTGGCGGCGTCGGTGTCGGAGAGGGCGTCGGAGAGGGCGGCGGCGGCCTGGGTCCAGTTGTGGTGGAGGACGGGGGTGGCGTCCACCGCGGCCTGAGCGTCGTCGTCGTAGCACCGCACCCCCACCACCCGGCCGAAGGCGTTGACGGCCAGCTCCACCGAGGCGTCGGCATCCACGCTGACGGCGGCGGCGGGGGTGGCGTAGGCCAGGCCGCCGGCGGCGGTGAGCACCACCAGGGCCAGGGCGGCAAAGGCCACGGCCAGGGGTCGCCGCCGTGGGGCGGGACGGGTGCGCCGCTCCAGGGCGTCCAGGGTCTTTTGCTTCAGGTCCTCGTCGGCCCGGACGGCGTCAAAGGCCCGCCGGATGCGCTCATCCATCCTCCTCACCTCCCAGCTTCTCCCGCAGCAGGGCACGGGCCCTGGTGAGGAGGGTATAGACGGTATTGGTGTTTCTGCCCAGCACTTCCCCGATCTCAGGGGCGGAGTAGCCCTCGTAATAGTGGAGGTACACCGCGTCCCGGTACTTCTCCGGCAGGGAGAGCACCGCCTCCAGCACGCCCTGATCTTCGGGTTCGGGCGCGGCCTGGGCGGTCAGCTCCTCCAGGGGGACGGTGGCGTGTCTGGTCCAGAACCGCAGCAGGTCCCGGCAGGCGTTCAGGGTGACCCGGATGAACCAGGCCTTCTCGTGCTCGGCGTTTGCAAAGGGCTTGGTATGCTGGAGGTATTTGAGGAAGACGGTCTGAAAGATGTCCTCGGTGTCCTCCCGGCTCTTCAGCCGGACCAGGCACAGCCGCCGCACCAGGTCGGCGTAGGTGTCCATGGCCCGGGCCACCTCCTCCTCGCTTCGCATATCCTCACCCCATTGCCCTCAATGTCAGCCGTGGTGCCGGGCCCAGCCGGAGCCGTCGCAGACGCCGCCGTTGGGGCACTGGCCGTCCCGGGGGCAGTCCTCGTGGTAGAGGCACTCGCCGCCGTTGATACACCAGCCCTGGCAGTCGCCGCCCCAGGGGCAGTCCTCCCCCGACCAGGGGCAGGCGGCGGTCTGGGTGGCCGTCCACGTCCGGTGACAGCCGCCGCTGCCGCCGCCGTGATGGCCCGCCGCGGCGGCGGGCACCACCATCGCTGCACTTACCATACCAAAAATCAACAGTCCTGCCAATGCCTTTTTCATACAAAAGACCTCCTTTTCCAGGTGGGCGTTTCGCCCCTTCTGTCTGTAATACGCCGGAGCGGGTCCCATCCATTCAGATTTTCAAAAAATTTTTCCAGAGCTGGAAGGAGCCGGAGTCCCGCAAGAAGAACGTAAGAATTCCCCCCCTTTTTTCTTAAAAAAGTTGTGGTATCGTTTCCTTCACACGGGAGAGCCCCCCTCTCCCGCGGCAACCAACGGACCCATTTCAAGGAGGAAACAAAGTTATGAAACGAGCTGCTTCCATTCTGCTGGTGGGCGTCATGGCCCTGAGCCTGGCCGCCTGCGGCAAGACCGTCAAGGAGAGCCCCGCTCCCGCCACCACCGCCCCGGTGGAGACCACCGCTCCCGTCACCGACACCACCGCCCCCATGGACGAGACCACCCCCGTGGACGAGACCGCTCCCGCCGAGACCGGCACCCCCAACGAGGAGGAGCACGCCGTGTCCGGTGTGGTCAACAAGCTGGAGGACTACCTGGTGCTGGTGGTGGGCGACGACTATCAGGTTTTCGACTTCGCCAAGGACCTGAAGGTGGACGGCATCAACGAGGGTGACGAGGTGACCGTGGTGTACACCGGCACCCTGGGCGACGAGAAGACTCCCCCCGTGGTTATCGAGATCGCCAAGAACTGAGTACAAAAGTTGAAATAAACCCCTGCCGCCGTGGACGATGGTTGCCACGGCGGCATTTTTTTGGTATAATAACCTGATATGTTCTGATTTTTTGTGAGAGACTAGAGGAGAGAACATGAACAATATCATACTCATCGGCATGCCCGGGGCGGGCAAGAGCACCGTGGGCGTGCTGCTGGCCAAGACCCTGGGCTATGCGTTTTTGGATACGGACCTGGTGATCCAGGAGCGGGAGGGGCGTCTCCTCCAGGACCTGGTGGACGAGCTGGGGGTGGAGGCCTTCCTGGACCGGGAGGCCGCCGCCGTGAGCTCGGTGGACTGTGACCGCACGGTGATCGCCACGGGGGGGAGCGTGGTGTGCCGGGACGGGGGCATGGAGCACCTGAGGAAGCTGGGCCGTACCGTGTATCTGCATCTGCCGCTTGAGGAGCTGGAGCGCAGGCTCCACAACATCAGCACCCGGGGCATCGCCATGGCGCCGGGCGAGACCCTGGCCCACATCTACGACTACCGTTCGCCCCTCTACCGGAAGTACGCCGACCTCACCGTGGAGGTGGGGCGGCAGACCCTGGAGGAGACGGTGGCCCAGGTACTGAGCGCCCTGAAATAAGGGCGCCTTTCCCCGCATTGGAACAAAAATCGAAAAAAAGGAACGACGACCATATGGATTTTAAGGAATTAGGGCTCATCTCCCCCATCCTGAAGGCCCTGGCGGCCCAGGGGTACGCCGAGCCCACCCCCATCCAGCGCCAGGCGATCCCGCCCGCTCTGAAGGGCCGGGACGTGCTGGGCTGCGCCCAGACCGGCACGGGCAAGACCTGTGCCTTTGCCGCGCCCATCCTCCAGCGGCTCAACGCCGACGTGGTGGTGGGACCCCGGTATATCCGCTCCCTCATCCTCACCCCCACCCGGGAGCTGGCCCTCCAGATCCAGGAGTGCTTTGCCGCCTACGGCCGGAACCTGCCCCTGCGCTCCACCGTCATCTTCGGCGGCGTGGGACAGCAGCCCCAGGTGGAGAAGCTGAAAAAGGGTGTGGACATCCTGGTGGCCACCCCCGGCCGGCTGCTGGACCTCCAGGGCCAGGGCCTGCTGGACCTGAGCCGGGTGGAGATCTTCGTCCTGGACGAGGCCGACCGGATGCTGGACATGGGCTTCATCCACGACGTGCGCCGGGTGCTCAAGCTGCTCCCGGAGAAGAAGCAGACCCTCTTCTTCTCCGCCACCATGCCCCCCGAGGTCATGGAGCTGGTGGACGCCCTCCTCCACGACCCCGCCAAGGTGGAGGTGGACCCGGTGTCCTCCCCGGTGGAGGTCATCGACCAGAAGGTGTGTTTTGTGGACAAGGGCAACAAGTCCAAGCTGCTGGCCTGGCTGGTGGACACCCTGGGCGTGAAGAACGCCCTAGTCTTTACCCGCACCAAGCACGGCGCCAACAAGGTGGCCGCTGACCTGGGCAAGGCGGGCATCTCCGCCGCCGCCATCCACGGCAACAAGTCCCAGACCGCCCGGCAGCAGGCCCTCTCCGACTTCAAGGCGGGGCGGGTGAAGTGCCTGGTGGCCACCGACATCGCCGCCCGGGGCATCGACATCGAGGAGCTCTCCCACGTCTTCAACTACAACCTGCCCGAGGTGCCCGAGACCTACGTCCACCGCATCGGCCGTACCGGCCGGGCGGGCCACGGCGGCACCGCCGTCTCCTTCTGCGACTTCGCCGAGAAGGAGTATTTGAAGGGCATCGAGAAGCTCATCGGCCGGTCCATCCCGGTGCTGGGAGGCCACCCCTGGCCCATGCAGATCTTTGAGGTGGCCAAGGACGCCAAGGGCCGCACGGTGAACGCCGAGGACGCCGAGGCCCGTGCCGCCGCCAAGGAGCGCCGCCGTGCCCGGGACGCCGCCAACAAGGCGGCGGCCGAGGAAAAGAAGCGTCAGAAGGCGGCTGCCCAGGCGGCCCAGGCCGCCGCTCCCGCGCCCAAGAAGAAGCGGGAGCCCCGCTGGAAGAAGGCGGAGGGTCCCGGTGTGCTGGACGCGGTGCTGCCCGAGCGGAGCGCCGGTCCCGAGCGGGAGGAGTACCACGACTTCTACCGGCCCGACCCCCTGTCCTCCGACCACATCATGGACGCCACCGCCCGGCTGCTGGCTCCCCGGAAGGGTGCGGTGAAGCCGGAGCCGGTGAAGGCGGAGGAGGGCCAGAGCCGTTCCCACCGCCGGAAGCGGAAGAAGAAGGGCGGGGAGAACGCCGCCCCCGAGAGCCAGGCCCAGCAGAAGGTGCGCCAGGCCCAGCCCAAGGCGGCTCCCGCTCCCAAGGCCCAGTCCAAGCGCCGTCACGACCGGGGCCACGGACCCCGGGGCGGACGGCCCATGATGCCCATGAAGAGCGGGGCGGTGAAGGACTCCACCGAGCAGCCCAGCCTCATGAAGCCCTATTATATCGAGCACGACTGAGGACGCGGTCTGCCCCCTCTTTATTGGCTTCCCCTGGGGGAAGCTGTCGAGCGCAGCGAGACTGATGAGGGGAAAGGCTGATTGAGCGCGACGTTTTCCCTCATCCGTCATGGCCTGTGGCCATGCCACCACGGGTCAAGGAAGAAGTCATTTCTTCTGACTGTCCACTGGACAGTCAGACCCCCGGGGGAAGGCCTTTCCCCAATCCCCACAAAAAGGAGCTCCGACCCATCCATGGACTATTTCGCGGGAGAATATGACATCGCGGTCATCGGCGCCGGCCACGCGGGCATCGAGGCGGCTCTGGCCGCCGCCCGGCTGGGGCTGAAGACTCTGTGCTTCACGGTGAACCTGGACGCGGTGGGCAACATGCCCTGCAACCC
>CAUBHZ010000164.1 GCA_958435885.1 uncultured Intestinimonas sp.
GCTTCCTCCTGTTCATCGTGGTGGGGAGCGTGGGGGAGGTGGGGGCGGTGTGGCAGGTGGCCGACATCTGCAACGGCATGATGGCCCTGCCCAATCTGATTGCCCTGCTGCTCCTGTCGCCGGAGGCCTTCCGTCTGCTCCGGGTATGGACCGAGGGGCGGGAGGCGGGACGGCCCATTCCCCGAAGTACTTCTGCGGATGAACAAAAGCGTCTCCCCTCATGAGGGGAGACGCTTTTTCTTGTCTTGGGACGGTCAGCCGTAGATGGGCACGGTGACGGCGCCGGAGGTCTCGGCGTCGCCGGTGTCCTCCGGGGAGGTCGTGGGCTCCGGCTCATCCGCGGAGACCAAAGGCTCGGCGGGAGCCGCCTTGCCGTCGATGGTGAGGGAGTAGGCGCTGAGGATGGAGGATTCCTCCTCACCGGTCTGGACGGCGTGGCCGATGGTGACCTTGTCGCCCAGGTTCAGCAGCACCGCCACCGGGTTCTCGGCGGCGGAGACGGCGTAGTAGACCTCACTCCCCTCCAGGCGGAGGAAATAGTAGGTGCTGCCGTCCATGACGGCGGAGCGGATGTCGTCCACCACGCCGGAGACCTGGGTCTCTGGCCGTTCCTCCTCAGATACAATGCCCCGCTGGGAGAGGAGGTCGATATACACCTCTTCGCACTGGGATACGGAGCCGGCCACTGCCACCAGCTGATACTGGGCCACGTTGACCATGGCGTAGCTCTTCACCAGCTCGGTGGCGTCCTTGAGGGGGATGAAGTAGGTGGGCTCCCCGGCGATGTTGAGGAGAAGGGGGAAGGTGGCCACGTACTTGAGGTCCTGGACCTCGCCCTCGGCGGAGCTCATGGCGGCGTACTCGGTGGCGCCGGGAGCTTCGTAGAACCGGGTCTCCTTGGTGCGCTGGTTGGAGAGGAGGAAGCCCAGGTTGGACTGGTCGGCGTTGGCGGAGGTGACGCCGGTGTAGACGTACACGTCGTCGTTGAGGGCGATATAGTTGTAGCCCTCGGTGGTCATGGTGACCCCTTTCTGGCCCAGGATGGAGTTGAGGAAGCCGTTGACCAGGGTGCCGTGGTAGTCGTACTGCTCCATGATGAGGTTGGGGGTATAGACGTTGTCCACCCAGGAGGGGATATCGGCCACGTCGTAGTACTGGCACTCGCCGGTGATGGCGTTGCAGAGCACGGCGCCCTGGATGTCGGTGCCGCCGAAGAGGCCGATGGTCCGGACGATCCGGGGGGCGATCCAGTAGGGAGTGCCCTCCTCGTCGATCTCGAACTGGGGGGTGTCAAAGAGGTAGGTGGGGTAGCGGAAGCGCAGGTGGCGCACGATGTTGCGGTTGAGGGGCTCGGAGAAGGAGTACTTCATGCCCTCCTGGAGCCGCACCACGCTGGCCTCCTGGGTGACCATGTCCACCAGCACATAGGCGGGCAGGCCCTCGCCGCGGTTGGTGAACCACTTGATGAGGTCGGCGTAGTCAATGGGTGCCACCCGGACGGGCCGGCCCTGGTAGTTGATCTGGGTGGAGTCGTTGGAGTACTCGAACTGGCTCACCATGTCGCTGAGGGTGCCCATCTGGCGGTCCCCCAGGTACTCGGCGGAGGACCGGTCCAGGGTGGGGATCTTGTCGAAGGAGATCTGGGCGATGTCCTCGGCAAAGTTGCCGTCCTCCACAGTGAGCAGGTCCCGGTAGGCGGCGGCCCGGAAGATGGGCATGGAGATCAGGGTGCCGATGACGCCCACGGCGATGAGCAGCACCATGAGGACGCCCACAGGGAGGCACTGGGTCTTCACGAAACGGAAGTACTCCTTCAGGCCGGAGCCGGGAGCCATGCGGAAGCCGGAGGTGAAGAGGGAGGCCACCACAAAGACGAGGCAGAGGAGAAAGACAAAGGTGTAGAAGTTCCCGTCCTGGAGGTTCAGGGCGGGGAGGGAGAGGTAGAAGTAGACGAGGCCCACCACCAGAGTGACGGCCAGGCTGAGGAGGACGCGGGCGGCCTTGCCCATGGGTTTGCGGGGGGAATTCCCGTTCATAAAAAACTCCTTTTAAATGGTGTGGCGGGGTCAGGCCATCTGGGCCTCGATGTCGGCCTCGGTGGCCTGCATGGCCCGGAGGGTCATGTCCAGCAGCTTGTCCAGGTCCCAGCCCAGCAGCTCGGCGCCCTTCTGGATGATCTCCCGGGAGCAGCCGGCGGCGAACTTCTTGTCCTTGAACTTCTTCTTCAGGGACTTGAGCTCCATGTCGGAGCAGCTCTTGGAGGGGCGCATAAGGGCGGCGGCGCCGATGAGGCCGGTGAGCTCGTCGCAGGCGAAGAGGACCTTCTCCATCTCGTGCTCGGGCTGGATGTCACACACCTCGCCCCAGCCGTGGCTGGCGGTGGCGTGGATGAGAGCCTCGTCCAGGCCGGCCTGGCGCATGAGCTCCTGGGACTTGATGCAGTGCTCCTCGGGCCACTGCTCGAAGTCCAGGTCGTGGAGGAGACCGACGATATACCAGAATTCGGCGTTGTCGCCATAACCCAGCTCCCTGGCGAACCACTCCATGACCGCCCCCACGGTGAGGCCGTGGCGGATGTGGAAGGGCTCCTTATTATATTCTTTCAGCAGGTCCAGGGCCTGGGTGCGGGTGAGTTCCATGGTCAAACACTCCTTATATAATGACAGATTCAGGATGTTACTGTTATAGCACAGTTGGGGTGGGATTGCAACGGCGTCAAATTTTTTCAAAGATTTGCATTTTACCTCTTGACGAATGGGAGGAAAGTGGTTATAATAAGCAACGTTGTCCCGGCCGTGGAGAGATGGCTGAGCTGGTCGAAGGCGCACGATTGGAAATCGTGTAGGCGTTAATAGCGTCTCGAGGGTTCGAATCCCTCTCTCTCCGCCAAAATCGGAGCAAGCGTTGATCGCTTGCTCCGATTTTTTTATGCCCTGGAGGCGGGCGGGAAAGGACAGCCTGTGTTATAATCAAAATACGATTTGAGGCCGCGTGGGAGAGCGGTTCAGAAGAGCAGCGCAAGGGTCGGGAGGTGAAGCGTACATGTGGCATGGATTGGTCAGGGGAATCGTATTCATTGTGTTTTGGATTGCCTTCGTGATGGGTTCGAAAAGGAGAGTCAGAAAACGAAGCGGAAGGAATCGGATGGCCCTGGCTGTGACGGCTCTTGCGATGGTCATGCTCTCACTGGGCAGGATCGAAAATGTATTTTACTCCTTTCCCACGGCGGAAAGTGTTGCGGAATATGTATGTGGAGATCATGTGCTTAACATCATAGATGGGAAAAATTCCAGTCTAATCGTTTATTCGGACGATGAAGGTGTCATTAAGATGATGATCACGCCAAGGCAGAAATCGGGATATAAAATCGGATCAGATTTCCACAAAAAAACCATCTCAAGTGATTATACCCACGGATACTTAGTTGATATCTTGCGGTATAAAGACGTAGAGGACTGTTACATTACCATTATTGGAATCTTTAACACCCCGGAGATAAGTGTGGAAGACAGCTGTAATTCCAAATTCGTGGAATCAAAGGAGGAGAATGTTTTTGGTAATGTAGAGTTCACCGATTATATGGCACTTGCCTTCATTGAGGAGTATACGGAAGGATATACGGTGACGATCACGATCGGCGGGGAGAGCATGACGCTCTCTCTTTAGAGGATATCAAAATGGGAGCAGGCGTTCATCGCCTGCTCCCATTTTTTATGCCCGCCGGACGCCGGTTTCGCATCCGGTGGGCGGTGGGGGGAGAAACGGTTTTGTTACCGTTTCCGGCGCTGGAAAGAGCGGAAAAGTCAGGGAAGACAGGGAGGTTAAAACCGTTGCGCCCCAATGGTTTCAGGAAATGTGACAGCGCTCGGCAAAAAATAAGTCTTGCAATTTGCCTTCAAATCGGTTACAATCTGGTTACAAAAGAAACGACAAGATTACAACAACAGCGAGGAGGAAGCATACGACATGCGCATGCGTATCCTGTGCCTGATGCTCTGTCTGGCGACGATCCTTCCCATGGGGAGCTGGGCTCTGGCGGCGGAGGAACCCGCCGCGGGCAGCTACTTCCTGGTGGATGGCAACGTCTGTGAGGACCCCGGCCTCACAGTGTATAACGGGATCACCTACGTTTCCCTGGTCAACGCGGTGCTGGGTCTGCGGCCCGACGCCGTCATCGGCTGGGAGGGCGAGTATGTGGTGGTCACCGCCGAGGGTCTGGACCTCCGGGCCCGGGTGGGCGACCAGTATATCCAGGTCAACGGCCGGTGCCTGTACGTCCTCAACGGCGTCATCGACGGCGGTGGCCGCGTGCTGGTGCCCGTGCGCACCATCGCCCAGGCCATGGGCGGCTGGGTGAGCTGGAACCAGGAGAGCGGCGTGGTGGAGGTGTACAGCGGCGAGAGCCCCATCGCCTCCGGCGAGAGCTACTACGACAGCGACTCCCTCTACTGGCTCTCCCACATCATCAACGCCGAGAGCGGCAACCAGCCCCTGGACGGCAAGCTGGCCGTGGGTACCGTCATCATGAACCGGGTGGCCAGCCCCCGGTTCCCCAACACCATTTATGACGTGATCTTCGCCCCCAACCAGTTCACTCCTGCCAGCAACGGCAGCATCTACCGGGAGCCCAACGCCGAGAGCGTGGTGGCGGCCAAGCTGATCCTGGAGGGCGTCCGTGTGGGCGGCAGCAGCCTCTACTTCGTCAATCCCTCTGTCTCCCCCAACAGCTGGGCCCAGCGCAACCGCACCTACGTGACCACCATCGGGGCTCACGCCTTCTTCAGCTGAACGAATCGGACCGGGGCCTGCGGGCCCCGGTTTTTTTCTCCAAAGGTGTTGACAAGCCCGGGACGTTATGGTATGATAACACCTGCGTTTGATATGATGGTGGCGCTCGGGACGTGGAGAGATGTCCGAGTGGTTTAAGGAGCCGGTCTTGAAAACCGGTGACTCGCAAGAGCCGTGGGTTCGAATCCCACTCTCTCCGCCATATTTCCTCTCCCCGCGGCGGGGCTTACAAGTGAATCGGGACAGATGGATTCGGCATGCAGAAGTACCCAAGTGGCCGAAGGGGCTCCCCTGCTAAGGGAGTAGGGC
>CAUBHZ010000165.1 GCA_958435885.1 uncultured Intestinimonas sp.
GGCTGTGGAGGACGCTGTGAAAATACCGGGCAGCCTCCTTGTTGAGGGCCAGGAGCCGTTCCCGCTTTTTGCGAAAGCTCCCGTCCCCCCTCTCCTCCGGCACCTGTAGCCCCGCCCGCTTGGCCAGGAACCGCACGGCGTCCGGATAGGAGAGGTTCTCGATCTCCATGATGAAGTTGATGACGCCGCCGCCCTTGCCGCAGCCGAAGCACTTGTACATCTGCCGCTCCGGCACTACATGGAAGGACGGGGTGCGCTCGCTGTGGAAGGGACAGCAGCCCCAGAGGCTGCTCCCCTTCCGGGTCAGGGGAACGTAGTCGGCCACCACATCCGCGATGTCGCACCGCGCCATCAATTCATCGATGAATTGTGCCGGGATGGCCATTTTTCTCCCCCTTTCAGGCTATTTTTACCGTCATGCGGCGGCTTCATACCGTCCGGCCCTCACTTGACCCCCCAGGACATGGGGATAAAGGCCGCGGAGTACTTCTCCACCGCGTAGTTGTCGGTCATACCGGCGATGTAATCGCACACCGCCCGCTCCACGCTCTCCCGCTCCCGGATATCCTGGAACTCCGGGGGAAGCATGTCCGGATCGCAGCAGTAGTATTCAAAGAGCCGCATGAGCATGCCCTGGGCTTTGGACTCCTCCCCCTTGGCCACCGGATTGCGGTAGACGTGCTCGAACATGAACTCCCGCAGGTTGTTCATGGCCTCCCGGCAGGCGTCCGACTGCCGCAGGGCGCCGGTGTCGGCACTCTCCCGGATGATGTCGGTGGTGAGGGTGTCGATGCGCTCGGAGTAGGTGAAGCCCAGCACGTTGGAGATCTCCAGGGGAATGTCCATGGGGTAGATGATGCCGCCCCGCATGGCGTCGTCGATGTCGGCGTTGATGTAGGCGATCTTGTCCGCCAGCCGCAGCAGCTGCCCCTCCAGGGTCTCGGCCCGGTCGGGACCGGTATGGCACAGAATGCCCCGCCGCACCTCATAGGTGAGGTTGAGGCCGTCCCCGTCGTTTTCCAGGCGGTCCACCACCCGCAGGGACTGGACGTTGTGCTCAAAGCCGCCGGGCATGATCTCGTTGAGCACCCGCTCCCCGGCATGGCCGAAGGGGGTGTGCCCCAGGTCATGACCGTAGGCGGCCGCCTCGGTCAGGTCCTCGTTGAGCTGGAGCCCCCGGGCCAGGGTGCGGGCGATGCGGACCACCTCGATGGTATGGGTCATGCGGGTGCGGTAGTGGTCCCCCTCCGGGTGGAGAAAGACCTGGGTCTTGTGCATCAGCCGCCGGAAGGCCTTGGAGTGGACGATGCGGTCGATGTCCCGCTGAAAGCAGGTCCGCACCGGGCAGGACTCCACTGGTCGGGCCCGGCCCCTGGAATCGGCCGCCAGGCAGGCATAGGGCGAGAGGAACCGCCGTTCCTGGGCCTCCCGCCGCTCTCGTTCCGTCAAGGCGTCTCACCTCCCTACAAAAGGTCTGAGGTGTTATACGCCGCGAGCCGGAAAAAATCCTGCCTGTCCGGAAAAAATTCATAGATTATTCATCATCAGCCCTTACCAGTGGGCGGAGCCTCATTCCCTTCCCTTCGGCGGGACCAGAGGCGCTGCGCGAAAATCCTGTCCGGTGACGGCGGGTGTCACCGCGCCGGCGGTGAGCTCCACCACCCGGTCGATGAAGGCCTCCTCCCCGCCCTCGGGCAGAAAGACGGTGAGGCCTACGTCGGCGGCGTAGTCGGTCTCTCCCAGGAGGCCGCCGGCTCCCTCCGCTTCCAGCCTGATCCGCTCCAGGAGGTGGTAGGGGAAGCGCAGTTCCAGTTTGGACCACTGGCGGACCACCGAGATGCCGGCGGCATCCAGGGCGTCCTTGGCGCTCTGGGTGTAGGCCCGGACCAGCCCCCCGGCCCCCAGCAATATGCCGCCGAAGTACCGGGTCACCACGCAGACCACGTCCACCACGCCCTCCCGCTGGAAGACGTTGAGCATGGGCTGGCCCGCCGTGCCCTGGGGCTCCCCGTCGTCGGAGTAGCGCTCGGTGCCGTCCTTGAGCCGGTAGCACCAGCAGTTGTGGCGGGCGTCATAGTGCTTCTTTTTGGTCTCTTCGATCCGGGCCCTGGCCTCGGCCTCGCTCTCCACATGCCACACATGGCCGATGAAGCGGGAGCGTTTTTCCACCAGTTCGGTCTCGGAGGCCGCCGTGGGGATAGAATACTCTGTCATGGCCGGCCCTCATTTCTGTCAGTTGTCTGTCAGGTACTGGCCCATCTGGCCCAGGAGCCTGGGGGTGCATACCGCCGTGACCAGGATGGTCTCGCCGTACTCCACCGACTCCACCTTGGCCTCCTGATATAAGGTGTCCAGCAGTCCGCCCTTGTCGTAGGGCAGGGACAGGGTCACCCGGTGTGCGCCGGCGTCCAGCCGGTCTCCGATCATGCTGCGGAGCCGGTCCAGCCCCTCCCCCGTCTTGGCGGAGACGGTGACAATGTCCTCCCCGTGGGGCAGGATGTCGCCGCTGTACCGGTCGCACTTGTTGAACACGTCGATGCGGGGCGTCTCCGACGCGCCCAGCTCGTAGATGAGGGACTCCACCACCGCCGCCTGCTCCCGCCACTCCGGGTTGGAGGAGTCGATGACGTGGAGGAGCAGGTCCGCGAAAGAGAGCTCCTCCAGGGTGGCCTTGAAGGCCTCCACCAGATGGTGGGGCAGCTTGGAGATGAAGCCCACCGTGTCCGAGATGAGCACGGTGCAGGTGTCCGAGATCTCCAGGGTGCGGGTGGTGGTGTCCAGGGTGTCGAAGAGCCGGTTGTTGGCGGGGATATCGGCGCCGGTGAGGGCGTTGAGCAGGGTGGATTTCCCCGCGTTGGTGTAGCCCACGATGGCCACCACCGGCACCTCGTTCTTCTCCCGGCGGGAGCGCTGGGTGGCCCGCACCCGGCGCACCTGCTCCAGCTCCTCCCGCAACTTCTGAATCTTTCGGCGGATGTGCCGCCGGTCGGTCTCCAGCTGGGTCTCACCGGGACCGCGGGTGCCGATGGCGCCCTCCTGGCGCTCCAGGTGGGTCCACATCCCCAGCAGTCGGGGCAGCAGATACTGGTATTGGGCCAGCTCCACCTGGAGGCGGCCCTCCTTGGTACGGGCCCGCTGGGCGAAGATGTCCAGGATGAGGGCGGAGCGGTCCAGCACCCCCACCCCCAGCTCGTCGGAGAGCACCCGCTGCTGGGAGGGTGAGAGGGCGTTATCGAAGATGACCATGGTGGCGCCCGTCCCCTGGACCAGCTCCTTCACCTCGGCCACCTTGCCCTCGCCGATGAAGGTGCGGGGGTCGGGGGTATCCTTGTTCTGGAGGACCGTGCCCACGCACACCCCTCCCGCCGTCTCCAGCAGGGCGGCGAGCTCCTCCATGGAGGACTCGCTGGCGTTCTCCTCCCGGCTCAGGCAGCCGGCGTTGAGCCCCACCAGGACGGCCCGGTCGATTTTTTCTTCGGTATGGTCAGTCATAGTACCTCCGGGACTGCGTCCCTCATTTCTTTCGATAGGCCTCCACGATTTTACCGATATACATCCGGTGGTAATCCTTCTCAGGATACCACTTTTCATCGGTCTCGGGGTCCAGGAAGTGAGTAGGATCTATATCCTGCCAGTACACCTTCCGGCACACCAGCACCAGCTCCGCCTCGGCGAAGTAGGGGGCGCCGCCTTCCCCGGTGCAGACCGTAAAGCCGCATTCCTTTACCTTATCCACCTCACGGCCGCTCTTGGACCCGCACAGGGCCAGCGCCTTCCGGTACTCCGGCCCGAAGAAGGAGAGGGTAAAATAGTCGCTCCCCTCCACGAACTCATAGGTGTACCGCTGGGGGCGGATGTAGCAGGTGGCCACGTCGCTGCCCCAGAGCACGCCCAGACCGCCCCAGCTGGCGGTCATGGTGTTGCAGTGCTCCGCCGTACCGGCGGTGATGAGCATCCACTGCTCCCCAATGAGGGAGAATACGTTCCGGTCCAGGCTCTTCACATCACATTTTTCCAGCATAGCTGTGCCCTCCTACTTCATGATCTGCGTAAAGCAGTATATGCGAAAAGACCCGCGCCGAAACCGACGCGGGCCTCATGAGTACCGTGCTTACTTCTTGTCCAGGCCGAACTTCTTGTTGAAGCGGCTCACGCGACCACCGGTGTCCACCATCTTCTGCTTGCCGGTGAAGAAGGGGTGACACTTGGAGCAAACTTCCACGCGGATGTCCTTTTTGGTAGAACCGGTCTCGATCACATTACCACAGGCACACTTGATCGTGGTCTGCTGATAATTGGGATGAATACCTTCCTTCATTGCTGTTTCACCTCTTTCTCGTTCCGGATGAGACGGCGCAGCAAACCTCCACGCCTTACAAACGCTAGAATATAATAGCACAGGTAATAAGAGAATGCAAGTATTTTTTTCATATTTTGTCGCAAACTCTCTCCCTTTCCGCCGTCAGAGCTCCACCGCCTTGTCCAACCGGAAGAACCAGAGCACCTTCCGGACCACCTTCCGGCCGGTGACCTCCTCCAGGGCGCGGCTGTACGCCGCCAGCTGAGACCGGTAGGACTCTGCCCGGGCCGGGAGGTCATCCTCTCTGATCCGATCGGTTTTGAAGTCCACCACCGTGATGCCCTCCAGGGTCTCGAACCAGGCGTCCACCACGCCCTGGAGGAGGACCTGCTCCCCCTCTCCCGCCTGGGGATAGTAGTCCCGGGCGGGCACCAGGATGGAGAACTTGAACTCCCGCTGGAGGGTATCCGAGGCCAGGAGCTCCCGGCCCAGGGGGGAGGAAAAGAGGGCGGCGATGCGGGCGGGGTCGGCGGCCTCCCCCTGCTGGGGGGTGATGATCTGTTTCTGGACCAGCCGTTGTATCTCGGCTGCCGCTCCCCGCTTGGTGGTGGACTTGTCAAAGTCGATAAACTGCATCACCAGGTGGAGGGCAGTGCCCTTCTGGGCCGCCGTCAGCCCCAGCTCCTCCGCCGCGAAGCGTGGGCGGGGGAACTGAATGGGCCGGGGCGGCTGGGGGGCGGCCTCCGCCGCCTCCTGGTCCAGGTCCCTGCCCTTGAGCTGGGTGGCAGTGAGCTTG
>CAUBHZ010000166.1 GCA_958435885.1 uncultured Intestinimonas sp.
AGGTCCCGCCGGATGGAGTGGTGGTCCTGCTCCCGGTCCCAGGGGCAGCCCCCCGGCGCACGCAGGATGCGGACGATCTCCATCAGGTCGGTTACATCATAGCTGGGTTTCTGTTCAAAATCTATCATATTTCTCCCCCTTCTGCAAGTTCTTTTTTCCCTTCTCCTGTTCTTCTCAGAGTCGGAGGAGCTTGGCGATCTTGTCGCCCTTGGGCATGAGGGACAGATCCTCCCTGGAAATGGCCTTCAGAGCCACCACCAGCACCGCGTACACCACCACACCCACGCAGATGGAGCCCATGGTGGACAGGGTGTTGCCCAAGAAGCGGTTGAGCAGGCCGTAGCCCGCCCACACGGCGATGCCCATGACGCCGGCGGCCACCATGGGCTTGGCAAAGACCCGGGTGTACTCCGGGGGAGAGGGGATGACCCGCTTGATGAGCAGCAGCTCCAGCACGGCCACGATGACGTAGCACACCAGCGTGCCCACGGCGGCGCCCACGGCGCCCACCTGGCGGACCATGAAGTTGTTGACGATGAGCTTGGCGGCGCAGCCGGCGATCATGATGAAGATGGGCAGGTTCACAAAGCCGCTGGCCTGGAGCACCGAGTTGCACACCAGCATAACGCACACGAAGATGGAGGCGATGCCCAGGATCATCATGGAGGGGTCGGAGATGGTGTGGTCGGACTCAGAATAGAGCAGGTACATGATGGGGGAGGAGAGCACGGTGAGGCCGATGCCAGCGGGGAGGGCCAGCAGCATGCCCACCCGCATGGAGGACTCGGCGATCCGCCCGGCGCCCTGGTAGTCCCTCCTGGCCCGGCAGGCCGAGATGGCGGGGATGACGCTGGCGGTGATGGCCACCATGAAGGAGGAGGGCAGGTTGTAGATGGTGATGGCCTTCTGATAGGCGCCGTAGGCGGCCACCACGGGGTCCACCACATCGGGATCGATGAGCTTCTGGGCCTCATACCACTGGGCGGGCTGGGCGTTCATCACGTCCCGGAGGATGTTCTGGACCTGGGCGGTGTCCAGCCAGGAGGTGATGGGGGTCACCGAGGCGCACAGGGTGATGGGCACGGCGATGACCAGCAGCCGCTTGAGGATGGTACCGGGTGCCTCGGGCACATCGGTGGGATGGCCGGGCTCGCCGCGCCGGCGCATGACGTGCTCCACGATGAGGTAGATGAGGCAGATGCCGGCGCCGCAGGTGACGCCGAAGATGGCCCCGGCGGCGGCGTCCGAAGAGGAGGCGCCCGCCTTCACCAGCAGCCAGGCCAGGGCCAGGCCGATGACCAGCTTGCCCAGGGCCTCGATGATCTGGGACACCGCCGTGGGCACCATGTTGGCATGGCCCTGGGCGTAGCCCCGGAAGGTGGAGAGAACGCAGACGAAGAAGCAGGCCGGGGCGATGGCCCGCACCGCCTGGACGGCGGCGCCGTCGCCCTGGAGGTCGGCCAGGGGCTGGGCCAGGGCGAACATGACCAGGAAGCTGATGGTGCCCAGGATGAAGAAGGTCACCAGGGCCACATTGAAGATGCGGTGGACCTGGTTGCGCCTGCCCAGGGTGTTGGCCTCGGAGATGCTCTTGGAGAGGGCCACCGGCAGTCCGGCGGTGGAGATCATCAGCAGCAGGTTGTAGATGACGTAGGCGTTGTTGAAGTGGCCAAAACCCTCGTCGTCCAGGATGTTCCCCAGGGGGATCTTGTAGAGGGCGCCGATGAGCTTGACGATGGCGATGCCGGCAGCCAGGATGGCGGCGCCGCCGAAGAAGGTGCTTTTCTTTTCACGATTACCCAATGGGTCGCACAGCCTTTCGCAATGAGTCTATGGACAGGAGACAGGATGGAGTTTACCGGCCGAAGAGGAGGGGCAGGGCGTAGCCGGCCACCTCTTTCTTCACCTTTTCGATGTCGATGGTGAGGAACTCCCCGTTTTTGTATATGACCTTGCCCCGGGCCATATTCATGACCACGTTGGAGCCGTGGGCGGCGTAGGCCAGGTTGTTGGCGGCGTCGTGGCAGGGGATGAGGTTGAGGGCCTCGCTGTCCAGCAGGATGAGGTCGGCCTCATAGCCCTTCTCGATGCGGCCGGTCTTGCGGCCCAGGGCCTTGCCACCGTTGACGGTGGCCATCTCCAGGGCGTCCCAGGCGGTGAGGGCCAGGGGGTCGTGGCGGACGCCGTTCTGCAGAATGGCGGCCAGCTTCATGTCCCCGAAGAAGTCGGTGCAGTTGTTGGAGCTCACGCCGTCGGTGCCCAGGGCCACGTTGACCCCGGCCTTTTTGAGGTCCACCACCGGGGCCACGCCGGAGCCCAGCTTCAGGTTGGACATGGGGTTGTGGACGGCGGTGACGCCCTTCCGGGCCAGGATGGCCCAGTCCTCGGGGGTGGTCCACACGCAGTGGGCGGCGATGGCCCGGACGTCGAAGACGCCGTGCTCGGCCAGGACGGCGGCGGGGGTCTTCCCGCCGTGGCGGGCCCGGCACTGCTCGTGCTCGGTCTGGGTCTCGGAGAGGTGGACGTGCATGCCCAGGCCGTGGTCGGCGGCATACCGGGCCATCCAGTCCCACAGCCCGGCGTGGGAGGTGTACTCCCCGTGGATGGAGGCGTCCACCTGGATGCGGCCGTCGTCCCGGCCATGCCACTTCTCGGTGAGCTCCCGCTGGACGATACAGTCGTGGTTCTTGTCCGGGTCGAAGGGCTCCTCGAACTGGACACCGCCGCAGGACACGTTGGCGCTGATGCCGGCGCTCTCCACCTCCCGGAGGACGGCGTCGGTGTGCATATACATGTCGGCGATGCAGGTGACGCCGGAGGCGATCATCTCGGCCAGGCCCAGAGCGGCGCAGGCCCGGATGGCCCGGTCGTCCCACTTGGCCTCCACCGGGAAGATGAAGTTGTGGAGCCAGTCCTGGAGGTTGTTGCCGTCGCCGTAGCCCCGCATGGCGGTCATGGGCACGTGGGTGTGGGCATTCACCAGGCCGGGCATGAGGATGCCCCCCTTGCCGTCGATGCACTTGCCCGTGAAGCCCTGGGGCCGCCGGGCGCCGAAGTCGGTGATCTTGTGGCCGTCCACCACCACATAGGCGTTGGGCAGCACGGTGTGGTCGGGGTCCATGAGGACGGCGGTGACGTTGTAGATCATGGTAGACATGGAAAAGCGCGCTCCTTTCCGCCCGGGCCCATCACAGCCGGCCCAGGCACTCCAGCACCAAGCGGGAGAATTTGTCCTTGCAGGCCTCGGCGGCGTCCAGCACCTCCTGCTCGGAGAGGGGCTGGTCCAGGATGCCGGCGGCCAGATTGCTCACCAGGGTGAAGCCCAGTACCTGCATGCCGCAGTGGCCGGCGGTGATGACCTCCGGGGCGGTGGACATGCCCACGGCGTCGGCCCCGGCGATCCGGGCAAAGCGGACCTCCGCCGGGGTCTCGTACTGGGGACCGGGGAAGTACATGTAGACGCCCTCTTTGAGCTCGATGCCCAGGTCGGCGGCCGCCTTCCGGGCCAGCTCCTGAAGGGCGGGGGTGTAGAGGTGGGTGGAGTCGGGGAACCGGGGACCGAACTCGGGCAGGTTCTCCCCCCGGAGGGGGGACTCCATGAAGATCTTGATCTGGTCGGTGATGAGCATCAGGTCACCGGCCTTGAAGTCCAGGTTGACGCCGCCGGCGGCGTTGGTGACGATGAGGGTGTCGCAGCCCAGCAGCCGCAGCACCCGGACGGCATAGGCCACCTCCTCGTAGGAGTAGCCCTCGTAGTGGTGCATGCGGCCCTGCATGACGGCCACCTTCTGGCCCCGGAGGGTGCCGAAGACCAGCTGGCCCTTGTGGCCGGGGGCGGTGGACACCTTGAAGTGGGGGATCTCCCCGTAGGGGACACGGATGGGGTCCTCCACCACGTCGCCCAGGAAACCCAGGCCGGAGCCCAGGATCATGGCCACCTTGGGGACAAAGCCGCCCAGCCGGGCGCGGATGAAATCGGCGCTCTCCTGGTATTGAACGAAGGGAATGCTCATATGGTCGCCCTCCTTTGTGAGATTGGGTCGTCTTGACGTACACGCATTTTACACCAGCTGTGGAAAAAAAGCAAGAAAAGCCGGCATTTTGCGGACCAAAAGCCCCACGGGACAGGGACTTGGCGAAAGTTCCCCTTGTCAGCGGCCCGGTCCTGTCATATAATGTATGTCCGCAAGGCACGTCCACAATATTTTTGGGAGGCAGATCATATGGCACTGACACAGGCAGACATCGCCCGGGTGAAGGCTCTGGGCTTTCTGCGCAACCGCGGCACCGAGCTTTTCTCCGGCCGCATCGTCCCCAACGGCACCGTCTTTTCCGCATGGGAGCTCATCGCCACCGCGGAGATCGCGGCCCGCTTCGGCAACGGCAAGGTCATCCCCACCGTCCGCATGACCCTGGAGCTGCCCGGCATCCCCTATGAGCGCATCGACGAGGCCATCGAGTTCGCCGCCACCCGGGGCCTGCGCTTCGGCGGCACCGGCGCCAAGATCCGCCCGGTGATCTCCTGCAAGGGCACCACCTGCGTCTTCGGCATGTACGACACCCAGGCCATGTGCCGCGCCATCCACGAGCAGTACTACCTGGGCTGGGACAAGGTCTCCCTCCCCCACAAGTTCAAGATCGCCGTGGGCGGCTGCCCCAACAGCTGCGTCAAGCCCAGCCTCAACGACTTCGGCATCGAGGGCCGCCGCACTCCCGACGGCGTACGCTTCCAGATCTATGTGGGCGGCACCTGGGGCCGCACCACCCGCATGGGCTCCGCCTTCCCCCGCCTGGTGGAGAAGGATGAGATCTTCCCCCTCATGGAGAAGACCATGCTCTGGTTCCGGGCCAACGCCTACCAGAGAGAGCGCCTGGGCGCCGCCATCGACCGCATCGGCGAGGACGCCCTTTTTGCCGCCCTGGAGAGCAATGACCTCCTGGACCGCAAGGACGAGATCCTCTCCGCTCCCCTCCTCCAGAAACCCTAAGTCCTTTTCTTGTTCGTCCTTTTCTTGAAAGAAAAGGACCAAAAGAACTTTGGTATCGCTCCGGAACGGGTACGAAACGAACGCTTCTGCCC
>CAUBHZ010000167.1 GCA_958435885.1 uncultured Intestinimonas sp.
CTGACTGTCCGGTGGACAGTCAGAAGAAATCACTTCTTCCTTAACCCGTGGTGGCGGCGTCAGCCGCCGGATGAGGGGAAACGTGGGACATCAACCTGCCTTTCCCCTCATCAGTCGCCTTCGGCGACAGCTTCCCCCAAGGGGAAGCCAAAGGGCGGCTATCATCCGCCCGAAAAGGGGGGAAGGCTTTACTCGTACCTTGCGTTGATATTGGCCCGGATGTCCTTGATGACCTCGGAGATTTCGGGGGTGGTTTTTTTGAGCTTTTCGATGCGCTCGATGGAGTGGAGGACGGTGGTGTGGTCCCGGTTCTCGAACTCCCGGCCGATCTCCTTCAGGGACATGTTGGTCATTTCACGGATGAGGTACATGGCCACCTGCCGGGCCAGGGCGGTGTCCTTGGTACGGCCCTGCCCCCGGAGGGCGCTGTTTTCGATGTTATAGAAGTTGCAGACCTCCTCGATGATGACGTCGGAGGTGGGCATGATGTCGGAGGGGTCCTTGAACATGTCCCGGACGGCCCGGGTGACGGTGGCGGCGTCGATGCTGCTCCCCTCCAGGTCCCGGAGGGCCATGATCTTGTTGACGGTGCCCTCGATCTGCCGCACGTTGGCGGTGATGTTCTCGGCCACATACTGCAAGACGGCCTCGGGCAGCTCCACCCCCATGCGGATGGCCTTGTTCTTGATGATGGCCATGCGGGTTTCATAGTCCGGGGGCTGGATGTCGGCGATGAGTCCCCACTCGAACCGGGTCTTCAGACGGTCCTCCAGCTTGAGCATCTCCTTGGGGGGACGGTCGGCGGTGAAGACGATCTGTTTCCGGGTCTCGTAGAGGGTATTGAAGGTGTGGAACATCTCCTCCATGGTGGAGTCCTTACCGGCGATGAACTGGACGTCGTCCATGAGGAAGACGTCGGCGGAGCGGAACTTCTCCCGGAACTCCTGGTTGCGGCCCTCCCGGATGGCCTGGATGAGCTCATTGGTGAAGGCGTCGCCCTTGATGTAGACGATGCGGTAGTCGGGGTGGTCGTCGTGGATCTTGTGGGCGATGGCGTAGAGGAGGTGGGTCTTGCCCAGGCCGGACTCGCCGTAGATGAAGAGGGGATTGTAGTTCATGGCGGGGTGGTCGGCCACCGCCCGGGCGGCGGCGTGGGCGAACTTGTTGGACGAGCCCACCACGAACCGCTCAAAGGTATACTCCTCCGTGCCGGGGAGGAAGCTATCGTCCTTGGGTGCGGTATTGCGCTGCCGGCGCTCCAGGTCGCCGTCCCCCAGCACCTCCACCTGGAAGTCGGCGGAGAAGAGCTCGTGGAGGGCCTTCTGAATGGGGGGCAGGTAGCGGGAGACGATGATGTCCCGCTTGAAGTCGGACGGGGTGTGAAGGATGAACTTGTCACCCTCCATGGACACGGCCACCGTGTCGTCGAACCAGGTGTGGATGGTGGTGGCGGTCATGTCCGCCTCCATGAGGGTGAGGACGCGGGACCAGATGTCGGCGGCGGAGTTCATGGCCATGGCTGAGACCTCCCTTTGTTCCAAAAATGCTTTCTCTCTCCCGTTCCAAGACAGCAAAGCATCACCCTTAAAGGCGGACCTTCAAGGATGACGTCGGTGCCCCGCGAAAGGGAGCCTCTCTATCTATGGCGCGCAAGGGCGGAAAGTTGTACGTTCGCGTACAACATTATAACAAAAATAAGCGGGGTAAGCAATAAGTTTTCCACAGGGCTTTCCACTTTTCCACAGGGAAAACGGCCCGGTGGGGAGAGCTCCGCCACAATATCTTGTGTGTAAGGAAAACTCCTTGACATATGTGGAAATTCCAGCAAAAATATAGTTGACAGTGAGGGAAAGCTTACGTTATAATAGGTACCGCGTCCCGAAAACAAGGGGGGCGTCTACCCAAATGACGACCTCGGCCGGTTTTCCGGCCGTTGTGGTGGACGGGCTTGCCCGTCTCAAGGAACCGTTACAGGAGGTGTTCAGACATGAAGCGTACCTATCAGCCCAAGAAGCTCCAGCGTTCCAAGGTCCACGGCTTCCGGAAGCGGATGGCCGACCGGAATGGCCGGAAGGTCCTCTCCCGCCGCCGCGCGAAGGGCCGCGCCCGCCTGTCCTACTAAGGAATGCGGCATTTACCGAATAGAGCGTCATGAAGGGGCGGGGGAGCAAATTCCCACCGCCCCTGCAGTGCATACGGAAGTTTTTCCGGCGCCGTCATCACACAGGAGGGCCGCACCTTGAAGTTCACCGTCACCATGAAACGAAATCATGAATTTCAGCGCCTTTACCACAAGGGGAAAAGCGCCGCCAGCCCTTACCTGGCCCTCTACTGCCGGAAGAGCCGGCGGGGCCAGAACCGGCTGGGCTTCACGGTGGGGAAGAAGGTGGGCTGCGCCGTCAAGCGCAACCGGGTCCGCCGCCGCCTGCGGGAGATCTACCGTCTCCACGAGGGGGAGCTCACCCCGGGCTATGACATCGTGGTGGTGGCCCGGGTGAAGGCCGTCTACGCCAAATACGCCCAGCTGGAGAAGTCCTTCCTCTCATTGGCGGACAAGCTGGGCCTGAGAAAGAAGGCGGAGGGGTGAAGACCCTGCTCCTGGCGCTCATCCGGTTCTACCGCGTCCACATCTCGCCCGCCCGACCTCCCTGCTGCCGCTTCATCCCCACCTGCTCGGCCTACGCCCTGGAGGCGGTGGAGAAATACGGAGCCTGGAAGGGCGGCTGGCTGGCTCTGCGCCGCATCCTCAAGTGCCAGCCGTTCCACAGGCAAAAGAGCATCGAGTACGACCCGGTGCCCTAGGGCCTGAATCTTCTGTGGAGGCAAGCAAATGGATTTATTTTACTATATCCTCACCCCCTTCGCCTGGCTGCTCCAGTTCTTCTACGACCTGACCGGCGGCTACGGCTTTGCCCTCATCCTCTTCGCCGTGGTGGTGAAGTTCATCCTCTTCCCCTTCTCCCTGAAGGGCAAGAAGAGCATGATCCAGATGAACATGCTCCAGGGCAAGATGCAGCAGATCCAGCGCAAGTACGCCAACGACAAGCAGAAACAGAATCTGGAGATCCAGAAGCTCTATGAGAAGGAGAAGGTCAACCCCATGGGCGGCTGCCTGTGGTCCCTGCTCCCCATCTGCATCCTGCTGCCCCTGTACGCCATCATCCGTCAGCCCATGAAGTACATGATGGGCCTGGACGAGACCCAGATCACCACCCTCATCGACGTGCTCAACCAGTACGCCACCACCGCCATCGACCCCTCCAAGAGCGTCTACTACCAGCTCATCGCCTCCAACGTGCTCTTTGAGAACTTCGACGCCGTGGTGGCCAACCCCGCCGTGGCCGCCTTTGCCGACCAGCTCAAGCAGCTGGACTTCTCCTTCCTGGGACTGGCTCTGTCCACCGTCCCCACCTGGAAGATCTGGGCCAGCCCCATCAGCTGGAACGCCATCGGCACCTTCCTCATCCCCATCATCTCCGCCTGCACCGGTCTGCTGTTCTCCTTCGTGTCCATGCGGACCAACCAGCTCAACAAGAACCAGCCGGAAAACGAGCAGGCCAAGACCACCAGCCGGACCATGATGATCATGTCGCCGCTGATCTCCTTGTGGGTGGGCTACTCCATGCCCGCCGCCATGAGTATCTACTGGGTGTCCAACAACGTCCTCTCCCTGCTCCAGGAGCTGCTGGCCGGCCGTATCCTGAAGAAGGACTACGAGGCCGCCGCCGCCGCCCGGGCCGAGCAGGAGCGGCTGGAGAAGGAAGAGGAGAAGCAGCGCCGCCGGGAGGCCGCCGAGCGCAAGGCCCAGGCCATCGCCGAGGCCAAGGCCAACAAGGGCAAGAAGAAGGCCAAGCCCGCCGAGGAGAAGAAGAAGAGCGACGCCTCCGTCATCGACGTGAGCCGGGTGGGCATCCGCTCCTACGCCCGGGGCCGTGCCTACGACCCCTACCGGTACAGCCCCGACGGCCCCACCGCCTATAAGGACCCCGGTACCCCGGTGGACGAGACCGCCGTGGAGAAGGCCCTGGAGAAGAAGTCCGATCAGCTCCAGGCCGTGGCCGCCGAGGATAAGGCCGACGAGCTCATCGTGAATGAGATCCTGGAGGAGAACGCCTCCGGCACCGAGGCCCCCGAGGCCGCCGGCAGTGAGGAGACCCCCGCCGCCCCTGAGGCCGCGGAGAGCGCGCCCGCCGACCAGGACCCCTGGGCCGGCATCGACGCCGAGGTGGATGCCATCCACGCCGAGACCGAAGGCAAGGACAAGGAATGACCAACATAAGGAGACGATAAGACCTATGTTGCAGTATATCGAGACCACGGGTAAAAACGAGGAGGAGGCCATCAACGCCGCCCTCCGGAAGCTGGGCCTGGACCGGGACGAGGTCTCCGTGGAGGTGCTGGAGCGGGCCAAGAGCGGCTTTCTGGGCATTGGCGGCAGCCCCGCCAAGGTGAAGGTAACCTACGAGGTGCCCGACGAGCCCGCCCCCAAGGCCGAAGCGCCCAAGGCCGAGCCCGTCAGGGCCGAAGCGCCCAAAGCCAAAGTCCCCAAGGCCGAGCCGGTGAAGGCGGAGGAGCCCGCCGCTCCCGCCGCCCAGCCCAAGACCGAGCCTGACACCCAGGCCGCCGAGTCCGCCCCCGCCGGGGATCGGACCGAGGCCATCACCGCCTTCCTCACCGGCCTCATGGCCCATATGGGCGTGTCGGCCACCCCCCGCATCGCCATGGGGGAGGACGGCAGCTATAAGGTGGAGCTGGTGGGCGAGGGCCTGGGTGCCCTCATCGGCCGCCGGGGCGAGACCCTGGACGCCATCCAGCAGCTCACCAGCTACTCCGTCAACCGGGGCCAGTCCAAGCGGGTCCGCATCCACGTGGACGCCGAGGGCTACCGGGCCAAGCGGGAGGAGTCCCTGGAGCGCCTGGCCCGGAAGGTGGCCGGGAAGGTGGTCAAGTACCGCCGGAACGTGACCCTGGAGCCCATGAACGCCTACGAGCGCCATGTGATCCACACCGCCCTCCAGGACTACCCCGACGTGACCACCTACTCCACCGGCACTGAGCCCAACCGCCGCACCATCGTGG
>CAUBHZ010000168.1 GCA_958435885.1 uncultured Intestinimonas sp.
GCCATCGGCGGAGCGGCTCCTTCTGTATGTATCGTCGCTCAGTCCAGCTTCAGGTCGCCCTCCTTGATCCAGCCGATCTTTCGGAAGAAGAGGCCGAAGAGCCAGCACAGCACGGCAGGGAGGACGAAGGAGATGAGGATGAGTCCCGCCCAGTCAAAGGCGGAGGGGGTGATGGCCAGAGCGCCGTTGGCGATGGCCTGCTCACTGGGGGAGACCCAGCCCGTCCACACCCCCAGCTGTCCGCACAGGCCGCAGGTGCCCATGCCGGAGTTGATGGGGGCGCCGTTCATCTCCAGGCCGAAGAAGCAGGTGGCCAGAGGGCCGGTGACGGCGGAGGTGAGGATGGCGGGGAGCCAGATCTTCGGATTTTGGACGATGTTGGGCATCTGGAGCATGGAGGTGCCGATACCCTGGCTCACCAGACCGCCCCAGCCGTTTTCACGGAAGGAGAGGACGGCGAACCCCACCATGTTGGCGCAGCAGCCCGCCACGGCGGCGCCGCCGGCCAGGCCGGTGAGACCCAGCACCGAGCAGATGGCCGCCGAGGAGATGGGCAGGGTGAGGGCGATGCCCACCAGCACGGAGACCAGAATGCCCATCCAGACGGGCTGGAGGAGGGAGGTGCGCATGATGAGCTGGCCGAAGGCGTTGGCGGCGCCGCCGATGGGGGGCGCGATGATCCAGGCGGCGCCGATGCCGATGAGGATGGTGACGATGGGGGTGACCAGAATGTCAATCTTGGTCTCCTTGCTCACCGCCTTGCCGAATTCGGCGGCGATGATGGCCACGAAGAGGACGGCCAGCGGCCCCCCCGCCCCGCCCAGGGCGTTGCAGGCGTAGCCTACCGTCACCAGGGAGAAGAGGACCATGGGGGGCGCCTGGAGGGCGTAGCCGATGGCCACCGCCATGGCCGAGCCGCTCATGAAGGAGCACAGCCCGCCCACGGTGTAGCCCACGTCGTTGATCTTGATGATCTGGGCCGTCAGGAAGGGGATGCCGAACTGACTTCCCAGGGTGTTCAGGATGGTGCCGATGAGCAGGGAACAGAAGAGGCCCTGCGCCATGGCGCCCAGAGCGTCGATGCCGTACCGCCGGGCCGAGATCACGATGTTTTTCCGCTGGAGGAAGCCTTTCAAACCTTCCATATCCTCGCCAGCTCCTTCTCTCAATAATGTCTGGATAGGTGTCTTGACACATAGACAGTATTATAACGGCCCATGGGAAAAAGTCAAGCTTTTTTCCATGGGCCGTTTTTACGGCTCAGGTGAGGAGGATGCCGGCCTCTTTGAGGGCCTGGGTCACCCGGCGGTAGGCGCTCTCGTCGGGGCAGCGCAGGGTGTGCAGGTGGATGCCGCCGGTGAGATCGGACAGGGGTTTGGCTCCGTGAGCCTCTACGGCCTGTATAAACTCCGACACATCATACCGGTTGGATAGATCCAGCTGGCCCACCAGCTGCCCGTAGACCTGGTGCTCCACGATGACGTTGACCACGGTGCAGCCGTTGTCCACCATGATGTTGAGCTCCCTGGCCATGTCCGCCGGGGCGGTGTGGCGGCAGGCCACCGTCCGCAGCTCTCCCGGCGCTCCCCGCTCCAGCACGTAGCCCCGGGGGGTGGCGGTGATGCGCTCCCCCGCCGCCCGGAGAAGGGCGATGTCCCCCACGATGATCTGACGGCTCACCGACAGGGTGTGGGCCAGGGCGGTGGCGCTCACCGCCCCGTCGGCCTTCTCCAGCAGCTCCATCAGCCTTTCCCGGCGCGCGATGGTGTTCATATGTTCCCTCCGTTCCTCAGACATAGCCCAGCAACCCCCGTACCGACACCTCGCCGGCGGTCACCGTCCGCTCACTGCCGTCGGGCAGGCGGCACACCAAGGAGAAGTCGTCGTCCACCTCTTTGGCGAAGGCGGGCTCCCGGCTGCCCCTCGGTCCCACCAGGGCCACCTCATGGCCGGTGGTGACGCACCGGCGGCGGTACTCGGCCAGATATTCGTTTTTCCCCTGGGGGAAGGCGGCATACATCTCGTCCAGGGCGGCGAGCAGGTGGACGGCCAGCTCGGCCCGGCGCACCGGCCGCCCCAGGGCCTGGGTGAGGGAGATGGCGATGGGGGAGAGGTCGGGGCCGAAGTCGGCCTCGGTCTGGCCCACGTTGACGCCGATCCCCACCACCACGGCCACCGCCGCGGCGCTCTCGGCCTCGAATTCCAGCTCGGTGAGGATGCCGCAGAGCTTTTTGCCGTTCAGAATGATGTCGTTGGTCCACTTGATGCCGCACTCCAGGCCGCAGCAGGCCTGGACGGCCCGGCACACCGCCACCGCCGTCCAGGCGGTGAGCTGGCTCAGGGCGTCCAGCGGCACCTGTGGCCGGAGGAGGACGGAGCAGAAGAGCCCCTTGCCCTTCAGGGACTGGAAGGCGTTGCCCCGGCGGCCCCGGCCCGCCGTCTGCTCGTCGGAGAGGACGGCCAGACCCTCCGCGGCCCCGTCGGCGGCCCGGCGCTTGACCTCACTGTTGGTGGAGTCCACCGTGTCCAGGCACACCACCTCCCGGCCCACCAGGCGGCCGGCCAGGGCGGCGGTCAGCTCCCCGGCGCGCAGGTCGTCGGGGGCGGCGGAAAGGCGGTAGCCCCGGTTGGGGGCGGAGACGATCTCATACCCCGCCCGGCGCAGGGCCTCCACCGCCTTCCATACCGCCGCCCGGCTCACCCCCAGACGGCGGCTCATCTCCTCCCCGGAGCGGTAGGCCTCCGGCTCGGAGCGCAGCAGGGACAGGATCTCATCCTGAAGCATGCCCTCACTTCCTTTCCCGCCCATTATACCCCCCACAGGCCCTGATGGTCAACCGGATAGAAAAAAAGGTTTACAAACCGGCGGGGATGTGGTATTGTAAACCAGACGTCAAAAATAGTTTACGATTGGAGCGAGAGACCATGAGAGATCAGACCAGGATGCTGGTCCTGGCCGCCCTCTTCGCCGTGGTGACGGCGGCGGCCAATTTTATCAAAATCCCCGTTGGCGTGGTGCCCATCACCCTTCTCTTTTTTGCCACCGCCCTCTCCGGCGTGCTGCTGGGACCCAAGTGGGGAGCGGTGTCCCAGGCGGTGTATGTGGTCCTGGGCCTGGTGGGCCTGCCCATCTTCACCGGCGGCGGCGGCCTGGGCTACGTGTTCCAGCCCAGCTTCGGCTTTCTGCTGGGCCTCATCCCCGCCGCCTGGGTCATCGGCATGGTGAGCCGGGGGGAGCCGGGGCCGGTCCGGGTGGCCCTGGCCGCTCTGGCCGGGCTGGGGGTACTGTACCTGGTGGGCCTGCCCTACCTGTGGTTCATCCTCAACGTGTACCTGGACAAGGCCATGGCCCTGCCCGCCCTTTTGTGGAGCGGCATGCTCATCTTCCTCCCCGGGGATTTTCTGAAGATCGCCGGGGTGACCGCCCTCTACCGTCCTCTGCGCCGGGCGCTGGACCGGCGCTGAGGGGGCATATCCCACTCGCCCTGCCCATATATTGGTAGCAAAATCGGGAAAGGCGGGGAGCGTATGCAGTATGAGGAAAAGCGGCCGCGGCAGGAGGCGGCGGACCACCACGTGATCCTGGAGGGGAGGGCTTCCCTTTCGGTGTCCGGGGTGGAGGAGGTGGAGAGCTTTGACGAGAATGCCATCGTCATGCGCACCTCCCTGGGGACCCTGGTGGTGCGGGGGGAGGAGCTCCACATCGAAAAGCTGAGCCTGGACGGGGGAGACCTGCGGGTGGAGGGCATGGTGGACTCCCTCACCTACGAGGACGACGGCGGTCCCCGGGCGGGCTTCCTGGCCCGGCTGTTCCGGTAAAGGGCCATGGGCATCGATCTGGCGGACCAGGTCCGGACCTTCCTGGGGGCGGCGGCCCTCGGGGGGTGTCTGGGCCTGGTCTACGACGTTTTCCGGGTCCTGCGGCGGCGCCTCCGGCTCCCCCTGGTGGGCGCCCTGCTGGACCTGGGCTTCTGGGTGCTGGTCACCGTGGGCCTCTTCGTCTACGCCACCGCCGCCGGAAACGGGGAGGTGCGCCTCTACATGGCGGCGGCCCTCTTTCTGGGGGCGGTGCTCTACTTCCTGGTGCTCAGCCCCCCCGCCCTGGCGGTGGTAGGGCTGGCCGCCGACGGGGCGGCTCTGCTGCTGCGCCTGCTCCTCCTGCCGGCCGACCGGCTCCGCCTGCTTGGGAAAAAAATTCAGAAATCCTTAAAAAAACACTTCCATTATCGGCGGGAATGGTATAAACTTAACCTGATACCCGGAGAGATGGACGACCTGGCCCGTCCCAGGGGCGGGAAATGGGAGGGGAGAGACCATGCCGAAGACCAAGAAAGCCGGACTGCTCACCAAGCTGGTGATTCTGGCGCTGCTCATCTATCTGGCCACCTCTCTTCTCAATCTCCAGGGCCGCATCCGCGAGACCCAGGCCGAGCGGGACACCCTGAGCCGTCAGGTGGCCGAGCAGACCCAGGTCAACGCCGATCTGGCCGAGGACGTGGCCAATCCCGACGATCCCGACCGGATCGCCGACATCGCCAGGGATAAGCTGGGCCTGGTGGTGCCGGGGGAGAAGGTCATCGTCATCACCAACTGACGGGCCGTCCGGCAGCAGAGAGAGACCGGGTGAAATTTCAAGGAGGATCATGGAAGTAGTATGGAGTTTGGTGTAGGTTCTATTGTAGAAGGAAAGGTGACAGGCATCACGAAGTTCGGCGCCTTCGTGTCACTGCCCGGCGGTCGGTCGGGTCTGGTGCATATCTCCGAGATCGCCTATACTTACGTGAATGACGTAAAGGATCATCTCACGGAGGGACAGGAGGTCAAGGTCAAGGTCATCGGCATCGATGACAACAACCGCATCAATCTGTCCATCAAAAAGGCCATGGACCCTCCGCCCCGTCCCCAGCGGACCGGCGGTCCCCGGCAGGGCGGCGCCCCCCGGAGCGGCGGCTTTGGCGGTCCCCGCCAGGGCGGCGGACGTCAGGGCGGGTTCAGCCGGCAGCCCAGCGAGCCCGAGACCTTTGAGGAGCGGCTCAAGCACTTCATGCTGGCCTCGGACAGCAAGCTCTCTGAGATGA
>CAUBHZ010000169.1 GCA_958435885.1 uncultured Intestinimonas sp.
GCCCATCAGCACCACATCCACCGCGAAGGACAGGTTGGCATTGGTGGCGATCACGCTGGTGGAGCCCAGGAAAAAGAACACCGCCGTGTGGATCAGGGTGTAGAGGGAGTTCATCCCCAGCAGGCAGGGGGTGACGATGGTGTTGTTGATGATGGACTGAAAGACGATGGAGGCGCCGCCGATGGCGAAGGCGGTGAGGAGCATGGCCAGGAGCCTGGGGGCGCGGAGCCGCATGGCGTAGCTCAGGAGCCTGGGATTGGCGAAGTTCACCTCCACCAGCAGGTAGCCGGCGGCGCAGGCCAGGGCCAGCAGGGTGAGAAGCAGCAGTTTTTGGCGGTTGCTGCGTACGGCGGACAGGTTCACAGGGCGCTCCCTCCTTCCAGTTGGGTGGGGGCCTGGCAGCAGCCGGAACCGCCCCCCAGACGGATGGCCTTCCGGCCGTACTTCAGGCGGTAGAACAGCAGGCCGATGAAGATGAGACTGCCCAGAATGCCCACGATGAGCTCAATGGGCAGCTCATAGGGGTAGATAAACACCCGGCCGATCATGTCGCAGGCCAGCACGAAGAGGGCGCCGAAGAGGGCGGTGTCCACCAGGGTGCCCCGGATCTTGTCCCCCTTGAACATGGCCACCACGTTGGGGACGATGAGGCCGATGTAGGAGATGGAGCCCACCACCACCACGATGGCCGCCGTGATCATGGCGGAGATGGTGAGGCCCAGGAAGAGAACTACATTGTAGGGTACGCCCAGGTTTTTGGAAAAGTCCCGGCCCATGCCCACGATGTTGAAGTGGTTGGCGAAGAGGAAGGCCAGCACCACCAGGGGTACCGCCAGCCACACGAGCTCGTACCGGCCCTTGAGGACCAGGGAGAAGTGGCCCACCAGCCAGGAGGAGAGGGCCTGGGTCATCTCGTACTGATAGGCCAGGTAGCTGGTGATGCCGCCGATGACGTTGCCGAACATGATGCCCACCAAGGGCACCATCACGGCGTCCTTGAACTGGATGCGCTGGATGAACCACACGAAGAGCCAGGTGCCCAGGATGGCGAAGACGAAGGCGAAGAGAGCCCGGCTCCACAGGGTGGACTGGGGCAGGAAGAGCAGGGCCAGCAGGATGCCGAACTGGGCCGAGGAGAGGGTGGCGCCGGTGGTGGGGGAGACGAACTTGTTGCTGCACAGCTGCTGCATGATGAGACCGGCGACGCTCATGCCCACGCCGGTGCACAGGATGGCCAGAAGCCGGGGCAGACGGGAGATGAGCAGGATCTCCAGGGACTCCAGGTCTCCGGCGAGAAGGGTGCCCGGGGTCAGATCGATGACGCCCACGAAGAGGGAGCCCACCGACAGCAGAAACAGGGCCAGAGACAGGATCAGAGTGGAACGGGACAGACGGATCATGGTACCTCCTTCTGCGACGCTGGTTAGCAATTACTAACTTTTGGGCAAAAAAAGAAGACAGGCAAGACGACCGGTCTTACATGCCACGGGGGATGCGCGCCGCATGAAGAGAATACCACAAATGGTTAGCAATAGGCAACTGTAAATAAGATACAAAAATAGCGGGGATATGACAGGGGAATTGTCGGCAATGTAAATAGATGGGACCTGCCTCCGTCCGGGTAAGGGGGAGGCAGGTCCCGGTGTTCAGAAAAAGGGGAAGGGGTCTCGCCGCCAGCCGCAGCAGAGGGTGGCCGGGTCGTGACACAGCGTCAGTGCGGCGCCGGGCGGCAGGCGCAGGAGCAGCCGGATACCGTCAGGGCCACGGCAGAGGGTCAGGATATAGACGCCGGGGAACAGACCGCCGAAGAGGGCTGTGCCGGTGCACAGCATCGGCCTGGCCGAGGAACATGGACGGCACCAGCGCTGCAGGGTCACGCTGTCCCAGGGACAGGGAGAAGAGAGACAGACGCGGAGGGCGCAGCGATTGGGACCGGGGCGCAGCCGCAGGTCCTGTGTGGCCTCCTCATCGGGAAGAAGGCAGAAGATAGTACCCTGAGCCAGCTTGGAGGGGTGGGTTACCCACTGACCTTGGCCTTGACCAGATACTGGCCGCCGGTGACGCCGCCGAAGAGGTAGTTTCCCGTGCTGTTGGTCTTGGTGGAGGCCAGCAGAAGCTCCCGGGTGGTGGTGCCCTCGGTGATCACCTGATAGAGGCCCACGAAGCAATCGGCCACAGCGTTGCCATTCTGATCCGTGACGATGCCGCTGACAGTGCCGTTATAGGTCCGGGCATCCACCTGGATGGTCATGACCAGGTTGGCGGTGGAGCCGCCGGTAATGGTGGTGGTCATGGGGGCGGTGGTCACATAGCCTTCGGCGGAGGCGACGATGGTGTAAATGCCGTCGGCCACGTCGTAGAACAGGAACTCGCCGTCGGCGGCGGTGTAGGTGGTGGCCACGGTCTCCCCCAGGGTGTTGCGCAGGGAGACCTTCGCACCGCCCAGGGGTGTGCCGGGCGTGCCGACAATGGTCAGGGTACCGGCCACGGCGCCCAGGGCCAGAGTGGTGTCAGCCGTGCAGGCGAGGGGGATAGAGACGGTGTCGCCGTCGGAGAGGGTGATGCCCATGAAGGGGCTCATCAGATAGCCGTCGGCGACGGCGGCAATGCTGTAAGTCCCGGCGGGAACACCTTCCAGCGTATACTCGCCCAGGGCGTTGGTCATGGTGTGCTGGTAGGGAAGGCCGGCGCTGTCAAAGAGCTTGACGGTGGCGTTGGGAATGGGGTCGGTACCGTCGGTGACGGTGCCGGTAACAGTGGCCAGAACGGTCGGGGCGGGAGGAAGGGTCAGGTTGACGGCCTCCTCCTGGGTGCCCTGGATCTGGAAGCTGGTGCTATACGTCAGGCCATAAAGGTCCTGCTGGATATCGGCCATAGATGAGGTACCTCCTGAACAATCGATCACAGGCAGGGCGTTTGCCCCGCCAGGGCATACTATGCGCGCGTCGGACAGGAGGTGCGTGTTCAGTCGGCGTAGGTGCGGTAGAGGAAGGTGACGATCTGGGCGCGGTTGCAGATGGTGTCGGGGGAGAAGTGATCCTCGTCGGTGCCGGTGGTGACGCCGTCAATGACGGCCCACTCTACGGCGCCGATGTAGGGGGAGTCCTCCGGCACGTCGTCAAAACCCTCGTCCAGCGCCACGGCGGGACAGCCATTGGCCCGCCAGAGGAAGTCCACCGCCATGGCCCGGGTGCAGGGGGCGTCGGGGTCCAGGCGGTCGCCCCGGACGATGCCCTCCTCGGCGGCCCAGGCGGCGGCGCCGGCGTAGTAGGCGTTGGCGGCCACATCGTCAAAGGAGGCGTCTCCGTCGGCGCCGGGGCAGCCGTTGGCCCGCCAGAGGAAGGTGAGGATCTCGGCCCGGGTGCAGTTCCGGTCGGGGGAGAAGGTGATGTCTCCGGTGCCGGAGGTAATGTCTTTGTTTACCGCCCACTCCACGGCGTCCCGGTACCAGGCGTTGGCGGCGATGTCGGCAAAGCCGGCCACCAGCGCCACCTCCTCCTGGACGGGACCGAACCTCCCGGCGAAGGAGCCGTAGGACAGGCCGCACAGGGCGGGCTTCCAGCAGTAAGCGCTGCGGCCGCTGAGCTGGCCGTCGATGTAGACGACCTCGCCCCACTCCTCTCCGCGGCCCAGGGTGTGCACGCTCTGCTCCTCCCGGCCGCAGCCCCACATGGTGCCGTCGTTCTTCAGATAGAGCACATGGGCGGCACCGGCGGAGACGGAACAGACGTTGGTGTCCACCTGCTCCGGGTAGTAGTGGTACAGCTTGGTGGTGTTGGACACGGAGTCATAATAGGACATATTGTTGCCCTGCCCCCGCTGTCCCCGCTGGCCGTCGCCCACGACCCAGAGCGTGTTGTCATTTTTGATAAAGTAGGTGTTGTAGTTTCCGGAGTCCACGCTGCGTACCCCGGTGGCCACCACGGTGGGGGCGGCGGTGTACGCCGTCAGATCCCAGTGTAGGCCCAGCGCGGCGTTGGTGTTGTCACCCCAGCCGTAGAGGGTGCCGTCGGTCTTGAGGGCCATGGCGTAGCCAGTGCCGGCGGCAATGTCCGTGCAGCCGTCCATGACCTTGGTCATCTGGTTGACCAGCGCACCGATCTCACCGTTGTCCCGGCACAGGACGCCCTTGCGGTCGCTGCCCATCATCCAGACGGAGCCGTCGTTCTTCAGGGCCACCACATTGTACTCGCTCAGCTCCACATCCTTCACGTCGGTGAGGACGACGGTGGGGTCAGGGTAGTGCTCCATCTGGTTGTTGCCGTGGCCATAGACCAGATTGTAGCCCCAGAAGTAGAGGTCGCCGTTCTCGGTCACCGCCGCGCAGGAGTGGTCGTTGGTGGCGGCCTTGACCACGTCGCCCATCACATAGTAGGGCTCATAGGTCTCCTGTTCCGCCTCGTAGTAGCCCTTGCCCAGCTGGAAGCAGGTATTGTCGCCCCAGGTGTAGAGGTCGCCGTTCTCCTTGATGATGGTGAGGACGGTGCCGGGGCTGGCACCGTAGGAGACGTAGCCGTAGTCGTCGTATTTTTTGACGGTGAGTGTGGGCTGGAACTCCACAGAGCTGCAGGACACCGATTTGACGCCGGACATGAGCTTGATGGGGACGTTGGATGTGGTGCCGCCGTTGAACAGCTTGGCGGTGCTGCACTGACCCCAGCCGTAGAGGTCGCCGTCGCTGGTGACCGCCCAGGAGCACCACTTTCCCGCCTCCACCTGTCTGATGTAGGGCTGGCCCGCTGCCGAGGCGGGGACGGCCAGCAGCCCCGCCAGCAGGGTGGAGCTGAGCACCAGGGAGAGCAGGCTGCGTTTTTTCATAACAATCATCCTCTTTGCCGCCGGCGGAGCGAAAAGGCTCTGCCGGAAGCTTATTTTGGTATAATCAGATCTTATTCCTGATAGGTGCGGTAGAGGAAGGTGACGATCTGGGCCCGGTTGCAGATGGTGTCGGGGGAGAAGTGATCCTCGTCGGTGCCGGTGGTGATGTTCCAGGCCACGGCCCACTCCACGGCGCCGATGTAGGGGGAGCCCTCCGGCACGTCGTCAAAGGGATCGCCCAGAGCCATGG
>CAUBHZ010000170.1 GCA_958435885.1 uncultured Intestinimonas sp.
GGTTACATATTCCGGTTTTGCACAAAATTATTTTCTTTTTTTCCACCTCTTCTATGACTCTTTACCCCATCGGTCTCTCGGCAGATATAAATCTCTGTAATGTTAAATTACTTTCCATATACTGTGATTCATGGGCGCAGAGCGTTCCAGCCTTTCTGACCAGCCAGCGGTGCGGCTGGTTACTTTTACTGTCACCGGAATCGTCCCATCCCCCTCCCGCTCCCCCACCTCAACATCCTCTACAAGGGCAAAAAGGAGGGCGGCATCCTCCTCCGGGGCTGACAGGACCCGGTCCAGGCTCCGCTCCAGCTCCGCCCGGAGGGCCGTCAGGTCGGGGCCGCAGCCCTGGGGCAAGTCCGCCAGTTTTTGAGCTATCTCCCGCCGGCGAGTCTGGGCACGGCCCAGCAGTTCCCGAAAACGCCCTTCCTCCAGTTCACCCAGCAGGCGACTCTCCCACAGCTCCCCCTCCAGCCGGTCCAGACGCCTGAGCTCCGCCTCCAGGGCCGCCGTCTCCTCTCCCCCATTCTCCGGCGCCGCCCGGCGGACCAATTCCGCTAAAATCTCCCCACGCTCCGCCGCAGTGAGGGACACCGCCCGCTTCAGGACCCGGCTCAGCAAATCTTCCAGGACCGGGTAGTGTATGGCATGGCTGCCGCAGGCGGCAGGCCCCTTCCGCTTATAGCGAGGACATACCAGCACGGCGGGTGAGTCCTTCCGCCGGGTACCCGCGGACACCATGGCCCCACCGCAGGTCCCGCACCGGACCAGCCCTGCCAGCCGGTTCTGAAACCGCCCTCTTCCGCTCCGTCCTCCCCTCCGGCTGGCCGCCAGCCGGAAGATCTCCCGGTCCACCAGTGCAGGATGGGTGCCCTCCACCACTGTCCATTCCTCCCGGGGAACGCCCTCCCGGACCTTGGCCTTGAAGGAGGGTTTCCGGGTGCGGCCCTGGGCAGTACAGCCCAGATAGGTTGGATTCCGCAGCAGCTTGGACACTGTGGAGGCCGTCCACACCGGCCCGCCCGGCCCGGGGCGCTCCCCGGAGCGGTGAAGGGCGGGACAGGCCACCTCCTGGTCGTTGAGCCGGCGGGCGATCTCTCCCGGCCGCATCCCAGCCGCCGCCTGGGCAAAGATCTCCCCCACCACCGTCGCTGCCGGCGGGTCGGGCAGGAGCCTGTTCTTGTCCGCCGGGTCTTTCCGGTAGCCATAGGGCGCCAGACTCCCCACATACCGCCCCTGGGCCCGGCGGACAGCCAGGGCGGAACGGATCTTTTTGCTGGCGTCCCGGGCGTACATCTCGTTGACCACGTGCTGAAAGGGCGCCAGACCATTGTCCGGGCCCTGGGTGTCGAAGCCGTCGTTGACGGCGATGTAGCGCACATGCCGGGAGGGAAAGTAGACCTCCGCCAACTCCCCGGTGCGGATATAGTCCCGCCCCAGGCGGCTCAGGTCCTTGGTGAGGACCAGGTCCACCCGCCCCGCCTCCACGTCCTCCAGCAGCCGCTGGAGACCCGGACGCCGGAAGCTGGTGCCGGAAAAGCCATCGTCCACATATTCCCCAACCACCGTCCAGCCGTGGTCGGCGGCATAGGCGCGGAGCAGCGCCCGCTGCCCGCCGATGCTGACGCTCTCCCCCGCCCCGGCGTCGTCCCGGGACAGCCGCAGGTAGAGGGCCGCCCGGAGGCTCACCGTCCCGCCCGGTACCGCCGCCATACCGCCTCCGTCAGCGCCGCCCGCAGACTTCCCTTCCCCGTCCCACGGACGGTGAGCCGGTACCGTTCAACTGCTTTTTTCCCCATCTCGGTCACCTCCTTCCTCCACTCTATGCCGACCGGCCTGTCCTCCTTGCCCCGATTGACAGCTCCCCTTTTGATGGCGTATAATGATAAAAACCAAATCTATCACCATGGAGGGACATGAGCCCATGAGCGACACCAATGATAAGATCCGAATCGTACAGGAGACAGTGGCTGGCAAGGAGATCACCTTTGCACATGTGATCGGCGGACCCGCCCCCATCATCTATCAGAAGCTGGGTCTCAACCCCTCCATCGACTACGGCTCCGCCGCCATCGGCCTCATGAATCTGACCCCGCCGGAGTCCGCGGTCATCGCCGCCGACATCGCCGTCAAGAGCGGCGACGTCTATCTGGGCTTTGCCGACCGTTTCACCGGCACCGTCATCATCACCGGTGAGCTGGCCGACGTCACCACCGCCCTCACCGAGATCGTGGACTACTTCCGGGACACCCTGGGCTACGTGGTCTGCAAGATCACCAAGCGCTGAGGCCTGCCATGGGACAGCGAATGACGACGGAGGAGTTCCTGGAAAGGGTCTTCTCCCGCAGCTATGAGGAGCTCAGGGGCAGAGATCTGCGCCTGGTCCGGGTGAAGGTGGTGGGCCGGGAGGTCTCCCTGGCCCAACTCATCGGCGTGTCCGACCGGCGCATTTATGAAAACCTGGGCCTCCACATCGGCACCCACCTGGGGGAGGACCACACCGGCGAGTCCATCGGCCTCCTCCACATCACCCCCTGGGAGGCCACCGTGGCCGCCGCCGACATCGCCATGAAGAGCGGCGACGTGGAGCTGGGTTTCCTGGACCGGTTCAGCGGGGCCGTGATCCTGCTGGGAAACCGGGAGGAGGTTAAGTCCGCCCTGCGGCACGTGCTGGACTTCTTCCGGGACGAGCTGGGGTTCCCCGTGTGTGAACTGACGGAGCGATAGGAGGTCACTGCCATGAAAAAGCTGTTTCTCATGGGCCGGAGCGAGGCCGGCAAGACCTCCCTCACCCAGATTCTCAACGGCGAGGAGCTCCACTACCACAAGACCCAGTACACCAACACCAACGACGACATCATCGACACCCCCGGTGAGTACTCCGAGACCAAGCGCTGCGGTCTGGGGCTGGCCTGCTTCTCCTTCGAGGCCGACGTGCTGGCCCTCCTCATCGCCGCCGACGAGCCCTTCAGCGTCTTTGAGGCCAACTGCCAGTGCTTCACCAACCGCCCCCTCATCGGCATCATCACCAAGATCGACTCCCCCTATGCCAATGTGCCCATGGTGCGCAACTGGATGATCAACTCCGGCTGTGAGCGTATCTTTGAGGTGAGCAGCCTCACCAGAGAGGGCATCCAGGAGCTCATCGACTATCTGAAGGACGATCCGGTGAAGCTGACCCTGGAGGAGGCCAAGGACCGGCAGCGCCAGGGCATCCCCGAGTGGCGGGACCCCGCCGAGTGGAGGCGGGAGACGGTCGCCCTCCCCCGCCGGGCTTGACAGGGCATCCTTTTATTTGATACAATAGGAAAGATTTGAGCGGTCAGAAGGCCGTTCTCTGGCCCAGAAGGGTCTTTTCCACGCATTGATCCGGTATTTTCCTGTCATATCGCCACCCGCGCGGTGAGAACGCCGCGCCGCGGCCAGAAGGCACGCCAGCTTTGGCGTGCCCTTTTTTGTCTTTTTGTATTTTCCCAACGAGGAGGACGTCCCCCATGACCTTAGCCGAATACTTCAGCGCCCATCCCAGAGCCGCCCTGGCCTTCTCCGGCGGCGTGGATTCCGCCTACCTGCTGTGGGCGGGCAAGCACTACGGCTGTGACCTCACAGCCTACTATGTCCACACCGCTTTCCAGCCGGAATTCGAATTCCGGGATGCCCGGCGTCTGGCCAAAGAGGTCGGCGTGCCCATGGTGGTGGTGGAGGCCGATATCCTGTCGGTGCCCCTGGCCGCCGCCAACGGACCCGACCGGTGCTACCATTGCAAGACCGCCCTCTTTACCAAGCTGTGGGAGTGCGCCCGCCGGGACGGCCATACCCTGCTGCTGGACGGCACCAACGCCTCCGACGACGCCGGGGACCGCCCCGGCATGAAGGCCCTCCGGGAGCTGGCGGTGGAGTCCCCCCTGCGGCTGTGCGGACTCACCAAGGCCGACGTCCGGGCGGCCTCAAAGGAGGCCGGCCTCTTCACCTGGGACAAGCCGGCCTACGCCTGCCTGGCCACCCGTATCCCCACCGGCCGGACCATCACCAGAGAGGACCTGGAGCGGGTGGAGAAGGCGGAGGATGCCCTCTTTGCCCTGGGATTCACCGATTTCCGGGTGCGGCTCCTGGCCGACGCCGCCCGCATCCAGCTGCCGGAGGGCCAGTGGGATAGGGCCGCCGGGCAGCGGAAGGAGATCCTGGCCGCCCTGAAGCCTTGGTTTTCCGCGGTGACCCTGGACCTGGAGACACGCTGAGAAGGAGGAGCGGACATGGACAACAAACATGAGATCCTGGAGCTCTTACGGGCTGTGGCGGCGGGAAAGACCGCCCCGGAGGACGCCCTGCTGGAGCTGAAGACGGAGCCCTTCGCTGACCTAGGCTACGCCAAGGTGGACTTCCACCGGGGGGTCCGCCAGGGCGCCGCCGAAGTCATCTACGGGGCCTCCAAGACGGCGGAGCAGATCCTGGGCATCGTCCGGGCCATGGGGGAGCGGAACTGCCGCAACATCCTCATTACCCGCATGGACCAGGAGAAGGCCGACGTCCTCACCCAGGCCGGTGTGGACCTGGAATACCACGCCGACGCCCGGCTGGGCATCGCTCTGCCCGGTCCCCGGCCCGCCCTGGGCTCCATCGTGGTGTGCACCGGCGGCACCAGCGATCAACCGGTGGCCGAGGAGGCCGCCCTCACCGCCGAGGCCATGGGCAACAAGGTCACCCGGCTCTACGACGTGGGCGTGGCCGGCCTCCACCGGCTCCTCTCCAATCTGGAGCCCCTTATGTCCGCCCGGTGCGTCATTGCCGTGGCCGGCATGGAGGGGGCGCTGGCCTCGGTGGTGGGCGGACTGGTGGACTGCCCCGTGGTGGCTGTCCCCACCAGCGTGGGCTACGGCGCCAGCTTCGGCGGCCTCTCCGCCCTGCTGGCCATGCTCAACTCCTGCGCCTCCGGGTGCAGCGTGGTCAACATCGACAACGGCTTCGGCGCCGGCTATCTGGCCAGCATGATCAATCAAATGGAAGGACTGGAGGAGAAGTAACGTGAAAACCCTTTACATCGAATGCACCATGGGGTG
>CAUBHZ010000171.1 GCA_958435885.1 uncultured Intestinimonas sp.
ATCATCGCCGACCAGCCCACCCGAGGGGTGGACGTGGGCGCCACGGAGTTCATCCGAAAAGAGCTGCTGCGGCTCCGGGACGAGGGCAAGTGCGTCTTCCTGGTGTCCTCCGACCTCAATGAGCTGCTGGGCCTGGCCGACCGGCTCATCGTGCTGTGCGGCGGCAAGATCGCGGCCTACTTCCCGGACACCACCGCCATCACCGAGGACGACGTGGGTCAGTACATGCTGGGTCTGGACCGGCAGAGCGAGCAGGAGATCGCGGAGGTGACAAAATGACACTGAAAAAAGCCAACCTCCTGGTGGACAGCGTCAAGATGCTGCTGGTGATCGCGGTGGCACTGGTGCTGGTGACGGGGATCGTCTTTGCCGTCAGTTCGGAACCGTCCAACGCCCTCTATAACTTCTTTGTGGGGCCGTTCCTCTCCCTGCGCCGGGTGGGCAACATCATTGAGGGCGCCTGCCCCCTGGTCTTTACGGCCCTGGCCGTCATGATCATCTTCCGGGCCGGCCAGTTCTCCATGATCTCCGAGGGCGCCTTCTTCATGGGCGCCGCCATCGCCATGGCGGTTTCCATCGCCGTGCCCATGTCCACCGGGATCCATGCCGTGGCGTGCCTCCTCTGTGCCGCCGCCGGCGGCGCAGTGGTGGCCTCCGTGCCCGCGTTCCTGAAGAAGCTGTGGAGCGTCAGCGAAGTGGTGACCTCCATCATGCTCAACTACGTGGTCCAGTATTTTGCCATCTACCTGGTGACCTACCACTTCCGTGAGATGCAGTCCTCCTCTCTGGCCTCCCTGAAGCTGGCCGAGACCAGCCTGCTGCCCGGCATCCTGCCCGGAACCAACGTGCACCTGGGCGTCATCATCGCCATCCTGATGTGCGTGTTCTGCTGGTTCCTGATCTACCGCTCCCGGTTTGGCTATCAGCTGCGCATCACCGGCTGCAACCCCTCCTTCGCCCACTATGTGGGCCTGAAGGAGACCGGCGTCATGGTGGGCGCCCAGGTCATCGCCGGCGCCATCGCCGGCATGGGCGGCAGCATCGAGCTGCTGGGCATGTACACCCGCTTCAAGTGGACTGAGACCCCCGGCTACGGCTGGACCGGCATCGTGGTGGCCCTGCTGGCCAAGGACAACCCCCTGATGGTGCCTTTGGCAGCCGCCTTCATTGCCTACATCAACACCGGCGCCAACATCATGGCCATGAACAGCGACGTGAGCAGTGAGATGGCCCAGATCATCCAGGGCGTTATCATGCTGCTCATCGCCTCCGGTGCGCTGCTGCAGCGCTGGCGTCAGAAGCTCATCGACAAGGCCGCCGAGCAGGAGCAGGCCGCCGCTGCCGCTGAGCAGGTCAAGGCGTAAGGGGGTGCCGGTATGTCTATCATTTTACAAAACATTTTCAGCACGGAATTCGTCTATATGTGGATCCGTGTGGTGACCCCCATCCTGCTGCCCGCCCTGGGCGGTGCCATCTGCAACCGGGCCGGCGTGGTCAATCTGGGCCTGGAGGGCATCATGCTCCTCTCCGCTCTGGCCGGCGTGCTGGGGAGCGCCTTCGGCGGCGGCCTGCTGGCCGGACTGGCGGCGGGGCTGGGCACCGCCCTGCTGGTGAGCCTGGTGTTTGCCTACTTCCACCTGAACCTGAAGGCCGACGCCACCATCTGCGGCACCGCCATCAATACCTTCGCCTCCGGCTTCACGGTGCTCCTCCTCTTCACCATCACCGGTGAGAAGGGCACCAGCGCCTCTCTGAAGAGCTTTTCCTTCCCCACGGTGAACATCCCCCTGGTGCAGGACATCCCGGTCATCGGCAAGATCCTCTCCGGCCACAACCTCATGACCTATGTGGCCCTGCTGGCCGTGGTGGCGGTGTGGTTCCTCCTCTACAAGATGCCTCTGGGCCTGCGGATCCGCTCCGTGGGCGAGAACCCCAACGCCGCCTCCTCCGTGGGCGTCAACGTCCGGCGGACCCGCTACATCGCCATCCTCCTCTGCGGCGCCCTCACCGGCCTGGGCGGCATGTACATGTCCATGGGCTACCTGGGCATGTTCACCCGGGAGATGGTGGCCGGCCGCGGCTTCATCGCCCTGGCCGCCGCCGCCATGGGACAGTCCACCCCCATCGGTGTGTTCCTGTCCTCCATGCTGTTCGCCTTCTTTGACGGCATGTCCAACACCCTGCAGCTGCTGGCCCTGCCCTCCCAGTTCATCGACATGCTCCCCTACCTGGCCACCATCGGCGGCCTCACCGCCTACTCCATCCAGCGCGCCAGAAAGGCCAAGCGGCGTCTGGCGGCATGACATCAGGAAACGAGGAATCAACATATGGATATGCTCAACAAGGACGAGATGACCCTGGGCAAGCGGCAGTACCACATCCATCTGGAGCCCGGCGACATCGGGGAATATGTGCTCCTGCCCGGCGATCCCGCCCGCAGTGACCGGGTGGCGGCCTACCTGGACGACGCCCGCCTGGTGGCCCACAACCGGGAGCACCGCACCTTCACCGGCTATTACAAGGGGGTGAAGGTCTCGGTGACCTCCACCGGCATGGGCTGCCCCTCCACCGCCATCGCCGCCGAGGAGCTCATCAACATCGGCGCCAAGTACCTGGTGCGCATCGGCAGCACCGCCGCCGTCCAGCCCGAGCTGAAGATCGGCGACCTGGTGATCTCCACCGGCTCCATGAAGAACGAGGGCACCTCCCGGTTCTATGTGCCCGACTGCTTCCCGGCGGTGCCCGACTTCGACTTCACCCGGGTCCTCATCGACACCGCCCGGGAGATGCAGCCCCGCCTGGGCTGCGGCGTCTACTACGGCATCAACGCCAGTGATGACGCCTTCTACGGCGAGACGCCGGAGTGGATCCAGAAGCTCCACGATCTGGGCTGCCTGAATGTGGAGATGGAGAGCTCCGCCCTCTACACCGTCTGTCACCGCAGAGGGGTGAAGGGGGCCATGATCTCGGCGGTGTCGGGCAACCTGGTCCGCTCCGACGTGATCTATGAGAAGGAGAACACCGGCCTGGCCCAGGGCTGGGAGGACGAGATCCAGGTGGTCCTGGAGGCCATCTGCCGGATCGACCGGAGCCGGCACTGAGCCATTTCCAGCAGAAGACAAGGAGCGTTTTGAAACATGAAGTATATTTTGATCGACGCCGACACCGGGATCGATGACTCCATCGCCATCCTGTTCGCCCTCAAGCGGAAGGATGTGCGGGTGGTGGGCATCACCACCGGCTTCGGCAACACCACCGCCAGCCAGGCGGCAGACAACAGCCTGCGGCTCATCCAGATGGCCGGCGTGGACTACGAGGTCCCCGTGGCGGTGGGCGCCACCGGTCCGCTGGTGGGGGAGTGGGAGGGGCCTGTCCCTCACATCCACGGCCACAACGGCATCGGTGACGCCCAGATCCCCGCCTCTGACCAGAAGCCCCTGGAGGAGGAGGCCTGTGACTTCATCATCCGCATGGCCAGGGAGTACAAGGGCAGGCTGACCCTGGTGACCCTGGGCCGGATGACCAATCTGGCCCTGGCCCTCCAGAAGGAGCCGGCGCTGCCCCGGCTGGTGAAGAACGTGGTCTTCATGGGCGGCACCTACCACGCCCCCGGCAATGTGACCCCGGTGGCGGAGGCCAACATCGCCGGCGACCCGGAGGCCGCCGACCAGGTGCTCCAGGCCGGCTTTGACATCACCATGGTGGGTCTGGACGTGACCCAGAAGGTCCGCCTGACGGCGGAGCACATCGAGAAGCTGGACAAATACGCCGCGCCGGAGAACCGTCCCATCGTGGACTATCTCAAGCAGGCCATGCCCCTCTATTTCCGCTTCAACCGCCAGCAGAACAACTGCCTGGACCACTGCCCGGTCCACGACCCTCTGGCCATGCTGACCGCAGTGGACCCCTCCCTGGTCACTGTGCGGCGGATGCCCGCCCGGGTGGAGTGCGGCGGTACCTTCTGCCGGGGCATGGTGGTCACCGACCTGCGGGAGTACCCCATGTATGCCCAGTACCTGAACATCTGCTTGGACGTGGACGGCCGGAAGGCCCTGGAAGAACTGCTCACCACCTTCATGGACTAAAGGCGGAAAGGAGAGGTCAGAGATGCGTGTACTGAACTTCGGATCGCTGAATATCGACTATGTCTACCAGGTGGACCACTTCGTCCAGCCGGGGGAGACCATGAGCTCCCTGTCCCTCCAGGTCAACTGCGGCGGAAAGGGCCTCAACCAGTCGGTGGCCCTCTCCCGGGCCGGGGTGGAGACCTGGCATGCCGGCTGTATCGGCCCTGAGGGAGAATTTCTGCGGGACAAGCTCACCGCCGCCGGGGTGGACACCACCTTTGTCCGCCAGGTGGAGGGGAGCACCGGCCACGCCATCATCCAGGTGGACCGGTCAGGCCAGAACAGCATCCTCCTCTACGACGGGGCCAACAGCCGTATCACTGAGGCCTTCGTGGACCGGGTGCTGGAGCACTTCTCTCCGGGGGACGTGGTGCTGCTCCAGAACGAGACCAGCTGTGTAGGCTACATCATGGACCGGGCGGCGGCGCTGGGTATGCGCATCGCCCTCAACGCCGCGCCGGCCAACGAGAAGCTGAACGGCCTTCCCTTGGAGAAGCTCAGCTGGCTGCTGGTCAACGAGGTGGAGGGGGCCTTCCTGGCCGGCACCGAGGACCCGGAGGAGATCGCCCGGGTACTGACCGCCCGCTATCCCCACACCATGGTGGTCCTGACCCTGGGGGTCCAGGGCTCACTGGCCGCGATAGGGGAGGAGCGGGTCCGGATGCCCGCCCGGACGGTGAAGGCGGTGGACACCACCGCCGCGGGCGACACCTTCACCGGCTACTTCCTCCGGGGCGTCCTGGATGGGCGGAGCCTGGAGGAGTCTCTGGGCCTGGCGGCCGCCGCCAGTGCCCTGGCCGTGACCCGGGAGGGGGCTGCCGACGCGGTGCCCGCCTACGACGAGGCCGAGGCCTTTTACCGCTCCTGAGCGTGAGTGGATCATATGAGAACAGGGACGCGGCGCGTCCGGGG
>CAUBHZ010000172.1 GCA_958435885.1 uncultured Intestinimonas sp.
CACCGGAGGACCTGGATGGCCATGACGGCGGCGCCGGGGGTGAGGCCGAAGAGGCCCACCACGGGGGCGGCGCAGAAGAAGAGGAGGACGCTGAGGCTGCCCATGGCCAGGTAGACGATAATCATGAGCTTGCGGGTGTAGCGCACGGCCTGTTTGGAGTCGCCGGCGCCCATGCACTGGCCCACCACGGTGATGAGGGAGAGGGAGATGGCGTTGCCGGGCACATTGACCACGCCGGCCACGGAGTTGGCGATGGCGTTGGCGGCGGTGGCGGAGGTGCCCAGGGGGGTGACCAGCCCCAGCACCAGCAGCTTGCCGATCTGGAACATGCCGTTTTCCAGGCCGTTGGGGACGCCGATGCGGAGGATTTTCTTCACCAGCTGGCCACGGAACTCAAAGTGCAGCAGGTGGTCGATGTGGATGCGGTGGCCGCTCTGGCAGATGAGCCAGGTCATGAGCACGGCGCCGGCCAGGCGGGAGAAGAGGGTGCCGAAGCCGGCGCCCGCCACGCCGATGCCCACGCCGTAGATGAGGATGGCGTTGAGGCCGATGTTGACGATGTTCATGAGGAGGGAGGCCAGCATGGACACCTTGCTGTTGCCCATGGCCCGGAAGAGGGCGGCACCGGCGTTGTAGATGGCAAGCAAAGGGTAGGAGATGGCGGTGAGGAGGAAGTAGGTCATGGCGGCCTCCATCACGTTGTCGTCCAGGTGGCCGAAGACCAGCCGGAGGATGGGCTCCCGGAAGAGGAGGCAGACGGCCATGGTGGCCACCGACAGGGTGGCGATGGCGTAGAAGAGCTGTTTGGCGGCGGAGCAGGCGTTTTCCTCATCCCGGGAGCCCAGGTACTGGGCCGCCACCACCGCGCCGCCGGTGGCCAGGGCGGAAAAGACGTTGATGAGCAGGGTGCTGATGTTGTCCACCAGGGAGACGCCGGAGACGGCGTGCTCGCCCACCGAGGTCACCATGATGGTGTCGGCCATGCCGATGGTCATGGCCAGGAACTGCTCCACCACCAGTGGAATGATGAGCCGCCGCAGGGCGTCGGCGGAAAAAAGTGGGGCCCTCTCCCGGGCCTGAAGCGTGGCCTGTGCTTGCGCCGCCATATGCTGCCTCCCCCATATATGGATCATATCAGGAACAAAGTAACATTTTACCACAGGGTTTCAGAAATACAACAAGGATTTTACACAAAAAAATCCTGCGTACCCCGCCGGAGACTGGCGGGGTACGCAGGGGCACGGACTCAGCGGTTCAGATACCGCCGGACCACCTGGTTGGCGGTGCGGACGGTCTCGGCCTCGTCGATGGTGGTGAGCTCGCCGTTCTGCACCACGGGGACGCCGTTGACGATGGTGTAGTCCACGTTCTCCCGAAAGCCCACGGTGGCCAGGACGGACATGGGGTCCAGCTGTGCGCCCACCAGGGACAGGCGGTCCAGGTTGATGAGGAAACAGTCGGCGGCCTTTCCGGGGGCCAGACAGCCGATGTCGTCCCGACCCAGTAGCCGTGCGGAACCCCGGGTGGCCAGCTTCAGCACCTCATAGCCGGTGGGAGCGTCGGCGCTGGCGTGGAGCCGGTGGAGGAGGTAGCACACCCGCAGCTCCTCCAGGAGGCTGGAGCCGTCGTTGGAGGCGGCACCGTCCACGGCCAGGCCCACGGGGATGTCCAGGCCCAGCATGTCGGGCACCCGGCACACCCCGGAGGCGAGCTTCATGTTGGAGATGGGGCAGTGGGCCACGCCGGTGCCGGTCTCGGCTAGAAGGAGGAGCTCGTCGTCGTCAAAATGGATGCCGTGGGCGAACCACACGTCGGGTCCCACCCAGCCCAGAGACTCCATGTACTGCAAGGGGCGCATGCCGAACTTTTCGGTGGTGAACTGCACCTCGTCCCTGGTCTCGGACAGATGGGTGTGGAGCCGGGCACCCAGGCTCCGGGCCAGCTTGGCGGTCTCCCGCAGCAGGTCGCCGGAGACGGAAAAGGGAGAGCAGGGGGCCAGGGCCACCTGGCGCATGGAGCCGGGGGAGGGGTCGTGCCACACCCGGAAGAGCCGCTCTGAGTCAGCTAAAATCTCGTCGATGGTCTGTACCACCGAGTCGGGGGGCAGGCCGCCGTCCTTTTGGGAGAGGTCCATGGACCCACGGGAGGCCATGAAGCGGATGCCCACCCGGCTGGCCGCCCGGAACTGGGCGGCGATCAGGTCACCGGCGCCGTGGGGGAAGACGTAGTGGTGATCGAAGCAGGTGGTGCAGCCGGTCTTGAGCAGTTCTCCCAGGCCGGTGAGGGAGGACCAGGTCACCACCTCCTCGTCCAGGCCCTTCCACACCTCGTAGAGGGTGACCAGCCAGGGGAAGAGCTCCATCTTCTGCACCTCGGGCAGGTTCCGGGAGAAGATCTGGTAGAGGTGGTGGTGGGTGTTGATGAGGCCGGGGTAGACCGCCATGGAGGAGGCGTCCAACACCGTGTCGGCCTGGTGGTAGTCGGGACCGATGGAGACGATGACACCGTCCCGGATGAAGAGATTCACCCGCTCGTAGAGGGTGTCATTGTCGTCGCAGGAGATCACGAACCGGGCGTTTTTGATGAGCAGGGTAGACATATCCAGGACCTCCTTTGAAGAAAAAGGCGGACGAAACAGATCATATCTACGTAGGCTGATAGGAGACCTCCCAGAGGTCATCCACCTGGAAGGTGAAGGACTCGCTGGCGGCCTGGAACGCGGCGGCGTCCAAATATACGGAGAAGATCTCGTCCGGTCCCTGTCCTGCCATATGGACGGCGTCGGGCCAGGGGGAACAGTCCACCTCCGCCTCAGTGCTGCTGAGCCCTAGGCTCTGGGTGGAGCCGCCCTGACCGTCGGGCAGATAGGGCAGCAGGAGAGAGCCGCGGCTGGAGGGCTCATACTGGAAATGGAAGGAGGCCCAGAGCAGGTCGGGCGTCCTTCCGTTGGCGTAGCAGAGGGCGTCCAGATAGAGGTTGGAGCTGCCGTCGCTCCATAAAAGGAGGCCCAGGTCGTCGGAGGCCTCAAAGGCCTCTGCCTCCTGTGGAAAGCCGTCCGGCAACAGTTTCTTGGGGATGGCGACGGACAGGCTCTGTTCGGTACAGCCGGTGATGGTATAGCCCTCCTGGTACAGGATACGGTTCAGACGGGACGGCCTGTTCCAAAGAAAGAAGGCCGCAAGCAACAGAACAAGGGCCGCCAAAAGCAGAGGGAGCATGACACGCTTTTGTCTATGCTGAGACATGAAGATCCCCCCTTCTATAGGTCCAGTATAACATGAAGGGTATGGGAGCGCAACAAATAGGGAAAGGCGCCGGACGTGTTGTCCGGCGCCTCAGGCGTAAGGTGTTACTCCTCAGAAATAGAGTAGCCGCTCAGGTCGATACGGAAGGTGCAGGTGGCCACGGTGGTGTCCTTCCCCTCCTCGCTTTTGAGGAAGGAGAGGGTGTAGTCGTAGATGCCGCCGTCGGTCATCTGGTAGAGGCCGCCGGCCTCCTTGGCAAAGACGGCGCCCCACTTGAAGAAGTAGCGGTCCTCGCTCTTGGTCCACCAGCCGGAGCCCTCCTCGGCGCCGGTCTGGCTGGAGACGGCCCAGGTGGTGGGGGCGCCGCCGTTGATGGTGCGCATGATCTTGTCGAACTGTTACCCAGGGCCTGGGGGATGGAGAAGTAGACGGTGTACTCCCCGCCGCCGCCCATGGAGGCCACCTGGGCCTGGGTCAGGGTGCCGGAGCCGCCGTTCTGGACCAGGGCGGTGCTCCCGTCAAAGGAGAGACCGGTCTCGGTGGAGGTCACCCCCTCGGGCAGCTGGTGGGTGGAGATCACCACGTCGGTGAGGGTGACGGGGGCCTGGACATCGGGCTCCTGCTCGTCGTCCTCGTCCTGGCTGCCGCCGCCGCCCTGGCCGTTCTTGCCGTCCTGGTCGTCGCCGGTTCCCGGCTTCTCGTCCTCCACCACGGGGTTGCCCTCGCTGTCGGTGGGGGCGTCCACGTCCTCGGCCACCTCGATGGCGCCGGGCTTGTTGCCGTCCAGCACCACACCATCGGCCCGGATCAGGGCCTTGTCAATGGTACCCTGGTTGTCCACCTCCACGGCGGCCCGGGCGGTGAGGGTGCCGATGGAGGCCTCCTCCGCCACGGCCACGGTGTTCTCACCGCCATCCACGGCCACCTGGGCGGCTTTGGAGCCCTTGCCCAGAGTGAGGGCGTTCCCGTCCCCGGTGAGGGCCACCTCGCCCTGGACCTCAGTGCCGGTGAGGGAGACCTCGGCGCCGCCGGTCTCCACCAGCAGGTCGCCCTTCAGGGTGGAGTCCTCCACGGTGAGGGCGGCCTCCCCGGCCTTGGGAGCCAGGAGCAGGCTGCCGGTGACCTGGGCCTCCTTCACGGTGACGCCGTCGGCGGCCACCAGCAGGATGCCGTCCACGTCGCCGGTGACCTCGGCGTCCTTCTCGGTGACGTACTCGGCCACGGCGTTGTCCAGCACGGTGACCACGGAGGCCCGGGTGATGTTGGCACCCAGGGCCAGGGTGTCGTTGCCCACCCCCTGGATGATGCCGGCTTTGGCCATGGCGTCAATGTAGCCGACGGACCACTCAGCGGCGGAATCGCCATCCACGAAGCCGCTCAGGTCGGGGACCTCGGAGGGGCGGATGCCCAGGGCCCGGGCAAAGAGGACGGTGGCCCGCTCCCGGCTCATGAGTTCAGTGGCGTTGCAGTTGACGCCGTCCCCCTCCAGGATGCCGGCGGCGGTGAGCTGGAGGATGTAGGGGGCGTACCACTCGTCGCCCTTCAGGTCGGCGTAGCGGTTCTCTGCCTGCTTGGTGTAGCCCATGGTGCGGCTGAGGAGGGCGGCGAACTCGCTCACCATCATGGCGTCGTCGGGGCGCATGCCCCGGTCGTCCCCCTCCACGATGCCGTAACCGTGCCAGCGCTGGAAGGCGGACTGGCTCCAGTGGCCGTTGAGCTCGGGGAGACTGTCGGCCTTGGCGGCACCGGCCTGGGGGGCGGTGAGGGAGGCGGTGAGGGTCAGGGCCAG
>CAUBHZ010000173.1 GCA_958435885.1 uncultured Intestinimonas sp.
GGCTCCACCCCCGCCCCTATGAACGCCTACCTCCTCAACGTGGGCCTGGAGACCCTGCCCCTGCGCATGGCCAAGCACTGCGCCAACGCCATGGAGGTGGCCCGCTACCTGGAGGGCCACGACAAGGTGGCCTGGGTCAACTACCCCGGCCTGGAGTCCAGCCCCTATCACGCCCTGGCCCAGAAGTACATGCCCAATGGCACCTGCGGCGTGGTCTCCTTCGGCGTGAAGGGTGGCCGTGAGGCCGCCTCCAAGTTCATGGCCGGGCTGAAGCTGGCCTCCATCGCCACTCACGTGGCCGACGCCAAGACCTGCGTGCTCCACCCCGCCTCCACCACCCACCGGCAGATGAACGACGCCGAGCTGGCCGCCGCCGGGGTCTCCCCCGACCTCATCCGCCTCTCCGTGGGCATCGAGGACGTCGCCGACCTCCTGGCCGACCTGGACCAGGCCCTGGCCGCCCTGTAACCCCATCTTCTGAAAAGCAAAATGCCGCCGTCTCCCACATGAGAGACGGCGGCATTTTTTCTCGGTTCAGTTGTCGGCCAGGGCCCGGTCGTAGGCGGCCTTGGTGGCCGCGTCAAAGCACACGAAGCGCACCCAGTCAAAGTCCTCCGGATGTTCGGCCAGGAAGTCCCGTACCGTCTTCACGGCGATGGGGGCGGCCAGCCCCAGGGGGAAGTGGTAGACCCCGGTGGAGATGGAGGGGAAGGCCACCGTCCGGCAGCCGTGGGCCAGGGCCAGCTCCAGGCAGGAGCGGTAACACCCCGCCAGCAGGGCGGGCTCCCCCTGCCCACCCCCGTGCCAGATGGGCCCGGGGGTATGCAGAACGTATTTTGCAGGCAGATGATAACCTTTTGTTATCTTCGCCTTGCCGGTCTCGCAGCCGTGGAGGGTGCGGCACTCGGCCAGCAGCTCCGGCCCGGCGGCCCGGTGGATGGCGCCGTCCACGCCGCCGCCCCCCAGCAGGGAGGTGTTGGCAGCGTTGGCGATGGCGTCGGCCTCCACGGTGGTGATGTCTCCCATAACGACCTGGATGACAGGTTTACTCACTGTCCTCCGCCTCCTCAGGCTTCTCCGCCTGCTCCGGGTGGGCCAGGCGGGCCTCCACGGCGCCGGGATCGTCAAAGACCTGCTGGAAGGTGGCGCCGTCCATGGTCTCGAACTCCAGCAGATACCGGGCCACCAGCTCCAGGGCGGAGCGCTGCTCGGTGAGGATCTGGCGGCAGCGGGCATAGGCGTTGTCGATGAGGGACTTGACCTCCTCGTCGATGATGGCGGCCACTTCCTCGGAGTAGTTCTTGGTCTGGGCCATGCTACGGCCGATGAAGACCTCGTCGTGGCCGGAGTCGAAGACCACGTTGCCCAGGCGCTGGCTCATGCCGTACCGCGTGACCATGTTCCGGGCGATGTCGGTGGCCCGGCGGATGTCGCTGCCGGCGCCGGTGGAGATATCCCCCAGCACCAGCTCCTCGGCCATGCGGCCGCCCAGCAGGCTGGAGAGCTGCTCGGTGAGCTCCTGCCGGGACCGGTAGCCCCGGTCCTCCTGGGGCAGGGAGATGGTCATGCCGCCGGCGCCGCCCCGGGGGACGATGGTGATCTGGTGGACCGGGTCGGCGGTCTCCAGGGCGTGGCCCACCACGGCGTGGCCGGCCTCATGGTAGGCGGTGAGCTTCCGCTCCCGCTCGATGACGGTCTTGCTCCGCTTCTCCGGGCCGGCGATGACCTTGATGACCGACTCCTGGATGTCGGAGAGGGTGATGAAGGGCTGGTTCTTCCGGGCGGCCAGGAGGGCGGCCTCGTTCATGAGGTTCTCCAGGTCGGCGCCGGTGAAGCCGCCGGTGGACTTGGCCACCTCGTGGAGGTCCACATCCTCGGCCAGGGGCTTTTTCCGGCAGTGGACCTTCAGAATGGCCTCCCGGCCCTTCATGTCGGGGTAGCCCACGTAGACCTGCCGGTCGAACCGGCCGGGACGCAGGAGGGCGGGGTCCAGGATGTCCACCCGGTTGGTGGCGGCCAGGACGATGACCCCCTCGTTGGCGGAGAAGCCGTCCATCTCCACCAGCAGCTGGTTGAGGGTCTGCTCCCGCTCATCGTGGCCGCCGCCCAGGCCGGCGCCGCGCTGACGGCCCACGGCGTCGATCTCATCGATGAAGACGATGGCGGGGCAGTCCTTCTTGGCCTGGTCGAAGAGGTCCCGGACCCGGCTGGCGCCCACGCCCACATAGAGCTCCACGAAGTCGGAGCCGGAAATGGACAGGAAGTTGACCCCGGCCTCGCCGGCCACGGCCCTGGCCAGCAGGGTCTTGCCGGTGCCCGGCGGGCCCACCAGCAGCACGCCCTTGGGGATGCGGGCGCCCAGGGCCACGAACTTCTTGGGGTCCCGGAGGAAGTCCACGATCTCCCGCAGCTCCTCCTTCTCCTCGTCGGCTCCGGCCACGTCCTCAAAGGTGACCTTCTTGTCCCCCTGGTCGGAGAGGGTGCGGGTCCGTGCCCGGCCGAAGCGGGCGGTCTTGTCGCCGCCGCCGGCCCCGTTCTGCCGGATGAACATGAGGTAGAACATGAGCCCGAAGGCCAGCAGGATGCCGGCGTAGGGCAGCATGGACAGCCAGGGGGAGGGGGTGGGATCGTCGGGGTACTCGTAGTCGGTGATGATGCCCGCCCGCCACTGCTTCACCACCAGGTCGTTGAAGTCCTGGTAGAAGAGCTGGAAGGAGTAGAGCTCATAGGTGAGGGTGGAGCCGTCCTTGAGGCCCAGGATCAGGTTGTTGTTCTTGTCCACCACCACGGTCTCCACCTGCTGCTGCTCCAGGGCCCGGCGGACCTGGGCGTAGGTGGTCTTCTCCCCGGTGTTCATGTTCTGGAGGGTCCACAGGGTGCCCACCAGGATCACCAGGATGAGGGCGTAAAAGGCCGCGTCGCGCAGCGTGAATTTTTTCAAGAATGAACCACGTCCTTTATATGGAGTGGGGCATACTCAGGCCTTCTCGTAGACAGCCGGCTTGAGGATCCCGATATAGGGCAGGTTGCGGTACTTCTCCGCGTAGTCCAGGCCGTAGCCCACCACAAAGAGGTCGTCCACGGTGAAGCCGGTGTAGTCGGCGGTGACGGGCTTGGTGCGGCGGGAGGGCTTATCCAGCAGGGTGCACAGCCGGACGGAGGCCGGGTGCCGGGCCTGGAGGAGCTGGAAGAGATAGGAGAGGGTGTTGCCGCTGTCCAGGATGTCCTCCACCACGATGATGTCCCGGCCCTCGATGCTCTCGGAGAGGTCCTTGGTGATCTTCACCTGGCCGGAGGAGGTGGTGCCGGCGCCGTAGGAGGAGACGGCCATGAAGTCCACGGTGCAGGGGAGGGTGATGGAGCGGGCCAGGTCGGCCATGAAGATGAACGAGCCCCGGAGCACGCTGATGAGCATGGGCTCCTTTCCGGCGTAGTCCTTGTCGATCTGGGCGGCGATCTCGGCCACCCGGTCCTTCAGTTCCTGTTCGGTAAACAAGACCCGTTCGATATCCTGTTCCAGCATAAGCTCAGATCCTTCCTTCTTTTGAATGAGTCCCCGGAATCGGGGCGGTTTCACACTGGGTCGCTGGGGCAAGGGGTACCGCCCGGAGTTCCAGGGCGGGTGTGCCGGGGGCGGCCAGACGGGGGGCGTCGGGGCCGAAACCCCCCAGCCACACCGGACCTCTCCGGTCGGTCACCACGGGGAGCCGTTCCCGGTCGGGCCGCGGCACTTTGGCGTCGATGAGGAGCTTCTTTACGCTCTTGTGGGGCCGGCCCGGCAGGGTGATGGCATCTCCTGTCTCCCTGGGCCGGACGGTGAGGGGTCCGTCCAGGGCGGCGGGATTCAGATAGCACACAAAGGGGTTTTGGGGCGGCTCCGCCGGAGCCTGGGCGGGGCGGCAGACCAGCTTCCAGCCCAGCTGGGGCAGAGCGGTCTCGCCGGGGACCTTTAGGGGGACCGGCGTCCAGCCGCCCTCCGCCGCCGTGGGCTCCAGCACCAGCAGGCCGTAGGCCCGCCGGGCGGTGAGGCCGTGGGGCAGGTCCACCGAGCCGGAGGGGTGGCCGCTCCGGGCCAGGTCCACCACACTCAAAAGGTGGGCGGCGCGGTACTGGTGCTCTCCCAGCCGCCCCAGCAGGGCGCCCACCGCCCGGACGGCGATGGGGTCGGGGCTGCGGCCGATGGCGTCGGCGGGGAGGACCAGGCCGCCGGTGACGGTGGGCTCGGCGCCCCGGACGGCGGCCATGGCCTGGGCGGTGAGGTAGTCGTTGTCGGCGCGGAGGTAGCCCACCGTATCCGAGAGCCGTTGGATCAGCGCCGGGTTGAGTTCCTCCAGCAGGGGGATGACCTGGTGGCGGAGCTTGTTCCGGGCGTAGGCGGTGTCGGCGTTGGTGCTGTCCTCCACGTGGGGCAGGGAATGCTCCTCCAGGTAGGCCAGGATCTCCCTCCGGGAGGTGGTGAGGAAAGGCCGGATCAGCTTCCCCCGCCGGGGGCGGATACCGGTGAGACCCTGGAGGCCGCTGCCCCGGATGAGGTGGAGGAGCATGGTCTCCACGTTGTCATTGGCGTTGTGGGCGGTGGCGATGAGGTCGGCCCCCAGCTTTTCCGCCGTCTCTTCCAGAAAGTCATAGCGCAGGGCCCGGGCGGTCTCCTCGATGCCGGTGCCGCGGCGGGCGGCCTCCCCGGAGACGTCCCCGGTGCCCACCACGCAGGGCACCTTCCACTCCTTGCACAGCTTTTCCACAAAGGCGGCGTCCCGCTGGGACTCCGCCCCCCGGAGCCGGTGGTCGAAGTGGGCGGCGGTGAGGGCAAAGCCCTGCTCCGCCGCCCGGCCCTTGAGCCAGTGGAGGAGGCACACCGAGTCGGCGCCGCCGGAGACGGCGCAGAGGATGTGGCTCCCCGGGGTGAGCATGGCGTATTCCCTTGTGAGGGCCTGGGCCTCGTTCAGCATGGTCAGTACTCCTGATGGGTCCGGTCGATGGAGGAGAAGGTGGTGTACTCGGGCAGCCACTGGAGCTCCACC
>CAUBHZ010000174.1 GCA_958435885.1 uncultured Intestinimonas sp.
CCCCAGCCGGGACTGGATGAAGATCTGCAAGTCCAACGAGGCCCGCAACAAGATCAAGCAGTGGTTCAAGAAGGAACGCCGGGAGGAGAACATCGTCACCGGCCGGGCCATGTTCGAGTCGGAGCTCAAGCGGGCGGGCATCCAGCTGGCCGCCATCACCGGCGAAGACGTCCTCCCCCACCTCCTCAAGAAGGTGGGGTCGGGCACCCTGGACGACCTCTACGCCGCCATCGGCTACGGCGGCATGACCGCCCAGAAGGCGGTCAACCGCATCCGGGACGAGCTGCTGCGCATCAACCGGGACAAGACCGAGAAGGCCAACGCCGAGCGGCTGGCCGCCCAGGCCACCTCCCCCCAGCTCTCCGCCCCCGCCAAGCTCATCCCCGGCGCCAAGCGCAGCGAGTCGGGCATCATCGTGGAGGGCCTGGACAACTGCCTGGTGAAGTTCGCCAAGTGCTGTACCCCGGTGCCCGGGGACCCGGTGGTGGGCTTCATCACCCGTGGCTTCGGCGTGTCGGTCCACCGGCAGGACTGCCCCAACGCCGACCCTGCCAAGCGCAAGCCCGAGGAGGCCGGCCGCTGGGTGAAGGTCTCCTGGGGCGAGAGCGACCAGACCGGCTACCAGACCTCTCTGGAGATCTCCGCCAAGGACCGGGACGGCCTGGCCCTGGATGTCACCATGGCCCTCACCGCCGCCAAGGTGAAGGTGAGCAGCTTCTCCGCCCGTGGCCTCCCCGACGGCTACGCCCTGGTGTCGGTGGTGCTGGAGGTCAAGGACCGGGCCGAGCTCACCGGCCTCATCAACAAGCTCAGCCAGATCTCCGGCGTCTACCAGGTCAAACGGGCCACCGGCTGACCGGCGGCCTGATGGCGCGGGATCACCTGATTCTGTGGGGCGCGACGACCCCGGCACGCCCGTTCTCCACTCCACCGCCTTTTGTAGGGGCGGCTATCAGCCGCCCGCCGTACTGCCGATACGGGACTGTTATATTTGTGGGGCGCGGCTTCCCAGACGCGCCAAACCACGTCCGATGGACGGGAACGCCCGCCCCCAACCCACCAAGGAGCCAAGCCATGACAGAGAGAGAAGCACGATTGGACAAGAAGCTGTCCCAGGCCTTTGCCGGGGGCGGCATCCGCCGCCGGGAGCTGCGGCTCACCGACGAGGAGGCCGCCTGGGCGGCGGCCCGGTATCCCGTCCGGGTGGTCCCCATGGGTCCCGGCGGAGACAAGCACTGGTATGAGATCATCTTTCAGGGAGCTGAACAATGATGGAGACAACCTTCCTCCCCCTCCTTTTCGGCGGGGACATCAACGTGTACAGCATGGCCCGGGCCTTCCATGAGGCCTACGGCATCCGCTCCACCGCCTACGGCAAGTTCGCCACCGGCGTGTGCTATGAGAGCGCCATCCTGGACTACCGGGTGTGCGCCAAGAACGAGGACGGGCCCACCTTCTACGACAACGTGTGCAAGTTTGCCCGGGCCAACCCGGACAAGACGGTGCTGGTCATCGGCTGCGGCGACAGCTACGTGAAGCTGGCGGCCCAGTACAAGGACCGGTTCCCGGCCAACGTCATCGCCCCCTATATCGATCTGGCGCTCATGGACGAGCTCACCGACAAGGAGCGGTTCTATGAGCTGTGCGACAAGTATGGCATCGACCACCCGGCCACCTTCGTCTACCGGAAGGAGATGGGCCACGACTTTACCCTGCCCTTCGAGCCGCCCTATATCTGCAAGCCGGCCAACGGCGTCCACTACTGGGAGCACGACTTCCCGGGCAGCGAGAAGGTCTTTACCCTCCCCGACCGGGCGAGCCTGGAGGCCACATTGGACAAGGTCTACGCCGCCGGCTACCCCGACGCCATGATCATCCAGGAGTTCATCCCCGGGGACGACAGCTTCATGCGGGTGCTCACCTGCTACTCCGATGAGCATGCTCAGGTGAAGCTCATGTGCCTGGGCCATGTGCTCCTGGAGGAGCACACCCCCCACGGCATCGGCAACCACGCCGTCATCATCACCGAGCCCGCCGACGGCCTGGCCGAGAAGTTCCAGGCCTTCCTGGAGGACGTGGGCTTTACCGGCTTTTCCAACTTCGACATCAAGTACGACCAGCGGGACGGCAAGTTCAAGGCCTTCGAGATCAACACCCGCCAGGGCCGCAGCAACTACTATGTGACCGGGGCGGGCTACAACCTGGCCAAGCTCCTGGTGGCCGACCGGGTGGAGCACAAGGATTTGGAGCTCACCGTCACCCGGAACCGCTCCCTGTGGATGGTGGTCCCCCACAAGGTGGCCTTCGACTATACCCCCAAGCGCTACCACCAGGAGATGAAGGCCCTCATCCGGGCCGGGGCGGTGACCAACCCTCTCCTCTACGGACCCGACGCCGCCTTCAAGCGTAAACTGAAGCTGGAGAAAAACCAGCTGGGGCACTTCGTGAAGTTCAGAAAGTACTACCACCGGCCGGACTGAGGTGCCCGCTGCCCATTCTGCGCGATCGTGAGTGATGTAGTTTGACTGACACGCCTATTTTTGACTCCCGGGACTCCCGGTGCAAGACCCCCTACGGGGCGGTGGCGTCGGGCGTCCCGGTGCGCCTCACCCTCCGCCCCTGGCGGGGGGACGGCTGGTCCCGGGCCTTTGTGAAGGCACGGTTTGAATTCCGGAACGACGAGACGGTAACCCTCCCTATGCCCTGGACGGGGCTGGACGGGGACCGGGACCTCTTTTCCTGTGAACTGGACACCGCCGGCTACCTGGGCCTGGTGTGGTACTCCTTCCGGCTGGAACGGCTGGACGGCAAGGTATTGGAGCTGCCGGAGCGGCAGCTCACCGTCTACGACGGCACCGCGGAGGTGCCCGCCTGGTTCGGAGAGGGAGTCACCTACCAGATCTTCCCCGACCGGTTCCGCCGCACCAGCGTCCCCGACCCCACCGGCATGGTGGGCGGCCGCAGCGTCCACACCGGCTGGTTCGAGGAGCCGGTGTGGCGGCCCGATGAGCGGGGGGAGGTCCGCAACCGGGACTTCTTCGGCGGCTCCCTGGCGGGGGTCATGGAGAAGCTGGACTACCTCCAGAGCCTGGGGGTGGAGACCCTCTACTTCTGTCCCATCTTCGAGGGCCCGGAGAACCACCGCTACGGCACCGGCGACTATGAAAAAATCGACCCCATGCTGGGCACCAACGAGGACTTCTCCCTGCTGTGCGCCGCCGCCCGGGCCAAAGGCATGCGGGTGATGCTGGACGGGGTCTTCAACCACCAGGGCTTCGTGAGCCGCTATTTCAACGGGGACGGCTCCTACCCCGGCCTGGGCGCCCACCAGTCCAAGGAGTCCCCCTACTACAAGTGGTACCACTTCTCCCACTGGCCGGACCGCTACGACTCCTGGTGGGGCATCTACTCCCTGCCGGCGGTGAACGAGAGCGAGCCCAGCTATGTGGACTATATCATCGGGAACGAGAACAGCATCGTCCGCCGGTGGCTGGAGGCGGGCGCCGACGGCTGGCGGCTGGACGTGGCCGACGAGCTCCCCGACGAGTTCGTGGGGAAGCTCCACGCCGCCGCCCGGGCGGTGAAGCCGGAGGCCGTCATCATCGGCGAGGTGTGGGAGGACGGCTCCAACAAGGTGGCCTACGGCGTCCGCCGGAAGCACCTGCTGGGTGGCTATCTGGACGGCCTCATGAACTACCCCTTCCGCAGCGCCCTCCTCACCTGGCTCCTCTCCCACAACGCCGGGGCTTTTCGGGAGACCATGGAGACTTTGCGGGAGAACTACCCCCCCGCCGCCTTCTACTCCGCCATGAACTCCCTAGGTACCCACGACACCCCCCGCATCCTCACCCTGCTGGGGGTGGGGGGCGACTGCGGCGGGGAGAGCAAGGAGTGGCGGTCCACCTACCGGCTCACCCCGGAGCAGCGGGCCCTGGGGGTGCAGCGGCTGCGGCTGGCCTCCCTGGTGCAGTACGCCTTCCCGGGCAGCCCCACCACCTACTACGGCGACGAGGCGGGCATGGAGGGCTTCGAGGACCCCTTCAACCGCCGCACCTTCCCCTGGGGGAGCGAGGACAAGGACCTCACCGCCTGGTATACCGCCCTGGGCAAGGCCCGGAAGGAGCTCACCCCCCTGCGGAAGGGGGACATCGCCTATGTGAAGGCGGAGGGGGCGGTGCTGGCCTTCACCCGGACCTGGGAGGGGGACAGCGTCCTCTGCGCCGCCAACGCCGGCGACCGGCCCACCACCCTCACCGTGGCGGGCAGCTGGGCCCAGGTGGATGGGTCCATGGTGTGGCCCGCCGACGCCGAGACCGGTCAGGCCGCCATCCGGCTCGCCCCCATGAGCGGCCTGCTGCTGCGGCGGCTGTAAAGTTCTGAAGCTTTGAAAGGAGCGCGTGTGTTGATGCCTTGTCCCATCTGATGCCCCTCTGTTTCGTCGGGTCCGCCTGCGGCGGGCCTTCCGGCGCTGCCCATTTGGCCGCGCCAGAACGAAAACAGGAGGAAATTCAGATGGATATCAGGCGCAATACCGCGCTCTTTTTTGCTGCCTATTTTTTGGAGGGGCTGTGCTTTTACGCCCCCGTGGCCACCCTCTACCGCCAGGCCGCCGGGCTCACCCTGGCCCAGATCGGCGCCATCGAGTCGGTGTCGGTGGCCCTCATGCTCCTGCTGGAGCTCCCCTGGGGCAGGGTGGCCGACCGGCTGGGCCACCGGCGGGTCATCGTCCTCTCCACCGCCCTCTACGCCCTCTCCAAGGTGGTCTTCTGGCGGGCGGAGGGCTTTGGCGGCTTTCTGCTGGAGCGGGTCATCCTGGCCGTGGCCCTGGCCGGGCTCTCCGGCTGTGACTCCGCCTACCTCTACGCCTGCGGCGCTCCAGAGGAGGGCCAGCGGCGCTTCGGCTTGTGGGGAGCGGTCCAGACCGCCGGACTGGTGACGGCGGGAGCGTGCTCCACCCTTTTCTTCGGGGA
>CAUBHZ010000175.1 GCA_958435885.1 uncultured Intestinimonas sp.
GGTCCCACTGGTCCCACCGGTCCTTCCGGCCCCACTGGCCCCACCGGTCCCACTGGTCCCACCGGTCCTACCGGCCCTACCGGTCCCACCGGTCCTACTGGCCCCACCGGCCCTACCGGTCCCACCGGTTCTATTGAGTCCGCTGCCGCGGTGAGCACGCTTGCCAGCAGCGCCACGCTGGCCGATGTGATCAACCAGTTCAACAGCCTGATCCAGTCCCTGCAGAGTGCCGGTATCCTCAGCCAGAACTGAGTCGGATGTCCTGTCGAGAAAAATGGGCGCATCGCAGATAGCGATGCGCCCATTTTCACGTTTTCCATCAGCCCTTGACCGCGCGGTTGATGGCGGAGAGGATGCCTTTCAAAGGCGCCAGGTTGATGTTGTGGCTCATACCCACACCAAACCAGTCCTTGCCGTTCTCATCCTGAAGGTGGATATAGGCCACGGCCTGGGAATCGGAGCCCTGCTTGATGGCGTGCTCCTTGTAGTCCACGAAGGTGAACCGGTCCATCTTCTGGCCGTGGATGGCGTTGAAGAAGGCGTCGATGGGGCCGTTGCCGGAGCCCTGCACCTGGAAGGTGGTGTCGGTGTGCCGGAGGGTTCCGGCGAAGGTAACGTGGGAGTGGCCCTCCTCATCGGTGAACTCGGCGAAAGAGTGGCGCACCAGTTCGTAGGGCTTGGTGGCTTCGATGTAGTTCTCCTTGAAGAGCTCGAAGATACGCTCCGGTTTGAGCTCGGTGCCCACCCGGTCGGTCTCCACCTGGACGATGTGTCCGAACTCGGGGTGCATGGCCTTGGGCAGGTCGAAGCCAAAGACGTGCTGCATGACAAAGGCGGCGCCGCCCTTGCCAGACTGGGAGTTGATGCGGATGATGGGCTCGTACTCCCGGCCCACGTCGGCCGGATCAATGGGCAGATAGGGAATCTCCCACTTGTCGCTGTGGCTCTCCTCCATGTAATGGGTGCCCTTGTTGATGGCGTCCTGGTGAGAGCCGGAGAAGGCGGTGAAGACCAACTCGCCGGCGTAGGGCTGCCGCTCTCCCACCTTCATCTTGGTGCAGCGCTCATACATCTCTTTGATCTTGTTGATGTTGGAGAAATCCAGTTTGGGGTCTACGCCCTGGATGTACATATTCATGGCCAGAGTGACCATATCCACGTTTCCGGTACGCTCGCCATTGCCGAAGAGGGTGGCCTCGATGCGCTCGGCGCCGGCCAGCATGCCCATCTCAGCGGTGGCCACACCCTCGCCACGGTCATTGTGGGGATGGAGGGAGATGATGGCGCAGTCACGGCTGGGAAGCTTGGAGATGAAGTACTCGATCTCGTCGGCAAAGTAGTTGGGCATACAGTTCTCCACGGTGGTGGGGAGGTTCAGGATGACCTTGTTCTCCGGGGTGGCGTGGAGGTGCTCCAGCACCGCCTGACAGATCTCAACAGCATAATCCATTTCGGTGCCCATAAAGGACTCCGGGGAATACTGGTACCGGAGATTCATCCCCTGCTCCAGCATGGGCTTGCTCATCTCATAGATGAGGTCGGCGGCATCGGTGGCGATCTTGGTGATGCCGTCGGTGTCCATATGGAAGACTACCTTCCTCTGAAGCGTGGAGGTGGAGTTATAGAAATGGAGGATGACATTCTTGGCGCCCTGAATGGCCTCAAAGGTCTTCTTGATGAGGTGCGGCCGGGCCTGGACCAGCACCTGGATGGTCACATCATCGGGGATGTGCCCGCCGTCGATGAGCTCACGGCAGATCTCGTACTCGGTCTCAGAGGCCGAGGGAAAGCCAATCTCGATCTCCTTGACGCCGATGTCGATCAGAGTATGGAAATACTCCAGCTTCTCCTCCAGATTCATGGGGTCCACCAGAGCCTGGTTGCCGTCCCGCAGGTCCACTGAACACCAGATGGGGGGCTGGGTGATCTCTTTGTCGGGCCAGGATCGATGTTCCATCTTCAGAGGTACGAAGGGAATGTACTTGTTCTTGGGATCTTTGATCATGTGCGTCTTCCTCCTTATGATTCCAATGGTCTGGTGTGCGGGGACGCATGCCGGACAAAATGAAAACGCCCCCGACCTCAACGGTCAGGGGCGTATGATTATACGCGGTACCACCCTGATTCGACCGTCGGTCACCCGTACGGTCCTCGTCGGCCTCCAGCAAGGCCCTGGCCGGTAACGCGGCCACGCGTCTCCCCCTACTGCGTACACACGGTTCAGGAGAGCGGCTCAGGGATCAGTATCCACCTGTACGCGCCGTACCGGTTCACACCATCCACCGGCTCTCTGAACGGGCAATGCAGGTCTTCTTCCCCTCATCGCTTTTATGAACTACATTGTAGAAGATTCCGCCCCGATTGTCAAGCACAAAAAATTCATATTTTTTCTCTTTCTTTTTGGGGCAACATACGCTATAGTGTGACCATAATGATTCGGCTCGACCGCCCTGTACACCCGGGAGCCGAACACTGTGATTGGAGTGATGATCTTTGGATTACAACGATTTTTATCAGAATGAACGCCGTCAGGAGCAGAACATGTTTACGGGGTCCCTGTCCAGCTACACCGCCAGGACCTTCCTCTGGATGTTTCTCGGCCTTCTGATCACCTTCGGTGTGGCCGTGGGCGGCTACGCGAGCGGCCTCACCATTTACGCCTTTCTCAGTATCCCCGCCTTCCACATCATCGTCCTGGTGGCGGAGCTGGCGGTGGTGCTGATCCTCAGCGCCCGCATCCACCGCCTCTCAGTCCCCGGCGCCACCCTGCTGTTCTTTGCGTACGCCGCGCTGACCGGCGTGGTCTTCTCCACCTACTTCCTGATTTTTGATGCGGCCAGCCTTGTGCTCATCTTCGCTGTCACCGCCCTCTACTTCGGAGCACTGGCCCTGTACGGCTACTTCACCAGAACAGATCTCACCCGGCTGCGCCCCATTCTGGTGGGCGGACTCATCTTCCTCGTCCTCTTCGGCCTCATCTCCCTCTTCCTCCCCTTCTTCTCTGGCTTGGAGCGGGTCTACTGCCTCATCGGCATCGCGATCTTCCTGGGCCTCACCGCCTATGACACCCAACAGATCAAGGCCAACTACTATGCCTTTGGCCATGACGCCCAGCTGGCCCAGAAGGCCTCTATCTATTCCGCACTTCAGCTCTATCTGGATTTCATTAACCTCTTCCTCTATCTCCTCCGCTTCATGGGAAAGGGCAAACGCTGAGTCCACAGGGGACGGTCATTTGACCGTCCCCAAAGTTTTTTTAAAATTCGAAAAAATATGCTTGACTTTCCCCATAAACCTGATATAATAACATTCGTGCTCACGAGAGAACAAAATAAAAAGCCAAGAGCACAGAACAAAATAGCGGGATTGTGTAAGGGTAGCACGACAGACTCTGACTCTGTTTGTGAGGGTTCGAATCCTTCTCCCGCTGCCAAATTTGAAACCGCCGAAACCGTTGCAATGCAACAGTTTCGGCGGTTTTCGTTTATCCTCTCCCCTGCTACTCCGGCGGGAAATTTGACCCTTCTCAGGCAGTTTGCTGGTGGAAATGGTGGTGGGAAAATAAGATTGAATCTTCTCTTCTTATTTGTCTTCAGATTTCTCTTCCGGTACTACCTTGTTCCCCGCTGCGTCGACCGCCGTCTTTGCGGCGGCCAGGCCCTTGAGGAGGATGGGGGGCACATCCACACCCAGGGCCACCATGTTCTCCAAGATGCTGGTGATCTCATTGATAATGTAGATGGCCAGGACGAACCAGCCCAGCAGCTGAAGGAACGATAGGTCTACTCCAATGGTAGCGCCAACATCAATAAACATGACCGAGATGCCAAACGAGATAGCGATGATAATCCAGTAAGAGACCTTCTTCACGATGCCCATAAAGCCCTTGCCGCTGTTCAAGGTATTGGTGCCCTTGGCCTTTAGGATACCGTAGATATAGTCGATGACGTTCAATGCCAGGAAAAAGGCAAAGAGAGGCCAGTACGCGCTGAACAGGTAAGAGCAGCCGGCCAGAATGGCGCCCCAGATCAGGTTTGCCTTATCCGAAAACGCGGAGAAGATGCTCCCGATGAAGGTTACGAACGTGTTTTCCATGTCCAGCTCCTTTCAAATGCTGGCCGCCCACTTGATGAGCAGCGCCTTGACGTTGTCGGCGGAGTAGTTCCCGCCTTTCCAATAGTCGGGGCTATTGATGAGCCCGGCAGCAGAGAGCTTGTCCACGGCGGTGTCCAACTCGGACACATCCTCCCCCGCCATGACGGCCTTCACTGCCGCCCGGAAGTCGTCCATGCTCTTGCCGTGCCGAGGGAACCAATGGCCCACGTCGGCATGGTTGGAGGCGATGCCCAGGGCGTGGCCCTCGCTGTGGTCCAGGACGTCGGTCATGGGGTCCAGGCCGTAGATCTCGCACAAATGCGCCGTCAGGGCCACCGCCCTCCCCCAGGCTGCCGCGAAGTAATCCTTAGTCTCCGCCGGGTCGTAGGCCAGGAAGGAGCCATCCCGGTCTGCCAGGGCGGCCAGGGTGGCGGGACCGCAGGAGCCGTCTACATCTAGGCCCAGGTCAGCCTGGCAGGCCCGGAGCGCAGCGTCGCAGCCAGGGCCAAAGCTGCCATCGATGCCCTTGGGATCGTAGCCCCGGGCGGTGAGCTCCTTCTGGAGCCGCTCCACCGCCCAGCCGGTGTCGCCCCGCTTGAGGGGCTCCCACTCCTCCGGTAGTAAGCGGCATTCCTGGGGCTCACAGATCTCAAAGGCGATGTGGGTCCCGTTGGCCGTGCCCGCCTGGCTGCCGGCGTGGCCGCCCCGGGCGGTCCAGGGCAGAGTCTGGAGGGTGACGGCATCGTCCACAATAGCGTGGGCAGCAGCCTGAGCCGTGGGGGTATCCCAGCTCTTGGCCAGGGCCTGAGCCATGACGCCAGGAGCGGCGGTGGAGTGGACCATGACCCCCTTGGGGGTGATGGT
>CAUBHZ010000176.1 GCA_958435885.1 uncultured Intestinimonas sp.
CCAGCCGGTGCCGTTGATGCGCATGGCGTTGCCGTAGGGGATGAAGATCACGTCGTCGCCGCTGCCCTGGGTGCTGTCGGCGTACTCGGCCATGACGCCGATGATGGTGAAGGGGGTGCCGTTGATGGTGATGGACTTGCCCAGGGCGTTGCCGCCGAAGGCGTCCCGGGCCAGATAGGAGCCGATGACGCACACGTTCTGGTAGCGCTCCACGTCCACATAGCTCAAAAACCGGCCCTCTCCCAGCTTGGAGCCGCTGAGGACCTGATTGCGCTGGGCGTCGTAGAAGAACTCGCTGACGCCATAGATGCTGGTGCGCTTGTACTCGTCGGAACCGTGCCGCACCAGACCCTGCTGGACCATGACATAGGGGCTGACGCCCGCCAGGTACTGGGGATATTTGTCCACCAGCTCATACATGTCGTCGGGGTCCACCGAGCGGGAGCTCATACTGCCGCCCAAGCCCCAGATCTGGACCTGGATCAGGTTGGCGCCCAGCTGGTCGAACTGGGCGTTCATGTAGTTCTGCATGCCGTTGCCCAGGCTGGTGATGATGATGACGGCGGCCACGCCGATGATGATGCCCAGCATGGTGAGGAGGGCCCGCATCTTGCTGGTGAGAAGGGACTTGATGGCCAGGCGGAAGGATTGGGTGAAATTCATGTCCTGGCCTCCTCTCCTGTGGGGGCGGGATCGTCAAAGCCGTCGATATCCTCGGTGTCCTCCTCGGGCTGAACCACGGCCCGGGGATCGTGGGCGTCACCGTCGTAGATAATCCTGCCGTCCTGGAGGCGGATGATGCGCTTGGCCTTGACGGCGATGGAGTTGTCGTGGGTGATGAGGACCACGGTGTCCCCCTCGGCGTTGAGCTTCTGGAGGAAGGCCAGCACCTCCCGGCCGGTGCGGGAGTCCAGGGCACCGGTGGGCTCGTCGGCCAGGATGACGGAGGGATTGCCGGCCAGGGCCCGGGCGATGGACACACGCTGCTGCTGGCCGCCGGAGAGCTGGCTGGGCAGGTTCTTGCGCTTGTCGGCCAGGCCCACCCGCTCCAGAGAGCGGATGGCCCGCTGGTGCCGCTCCTCGGCGCCCACGCCGGCGTAGAGGAGGGGCAGCTCCACGTTCTCCTGGACGTTGAGCTTGGGGATCAGGTTGTACTGCTGGAAGATGAAGCCCAGCATCTTGTTGCGGATCTCGGCCTGCTGGTCGTCGTCCATGGTGGACACGTCCACGCCTCCCAGGTGGTAGGTGCCGGAGGTGGGCACGTCCAGACAGCCGATGATGTTCATGGCGGTGGATTTGCCCGAGCCGGAGGAGCCCACGATGGCCACGAACTCCCCCCGATCCACGGTGAGGCTCACGCCGTCCAGGGCGTGGACGCTCTCCTCGCCCATCTGGTAGATCTTGTAGACGTCCTTGAATTCAATGAGGTGTTCCATCTCATCACCCCATCATCGTGGCCATGAAGCTGGTGCCGGCGGCCTGGTAGATGTAGACCGTCTCGCCCTCCTCCAGGCCGGAGAGGATCTCGATATAGGTGTCGTCGCTGCGGCCCAGGGTGACCTCCCGGTCCTCCAGCTTGGAGGGATCTGCCACATTGCCGTTCTCGTCCAGGGCGCCCTGGCCGGCTACCTTCACCAGGCTGGTGCCGTCGGCACCGCGGCTCACCGCCTCCACGGGCACGCAGAGCACGCTGCCGGCGTCCTCCACGATGATCTTGGCGGAGACGTTCATGCCGGGCTTGAGAGCCTCGGGGGTGCCGTCCACCAGGACGGTGACGGGGTAGTTGGTGGAGCCGCTGGCGGTGGTGCCGTTGATGTTCACCTTGTCCACCACACCGGTGAAGGTCTCGCCCTCCACGGCGTCGGCGGTGATCTCCACCTTCTGGCCCACCTCGATCTTGTTGATGTCCAGCTCGTTGACACTGATGTCGAAGGTGAGGGCGGACATATCGTAGATGACGGCGGGGTAGGCGATGCCGGTGGTGCTGGCGGTGGAGGTGTCCAGGGTGTCGCCCACGTCGTAGTTCTTCTCGATGACGGTGCCGTCGATGGTGGAGGTGATGGAGTAGTCCTCCAGCCGGTCCTGGGCGTTCTGGAGGGTGAGCTGGGCGTTCTTGACCTGGATGGCGGCGTTAGCGATCTGGGTGTCCATGTCGGTCTCGTCAAAGCCGCCCATGACCTGGTCCTCCATGACCCGGTCGCCCTCCTTCACGGTGAGGCTGGTGAGCTCACCGGAGGTCTTGGCGATGACCTGCTTGCTCTCGCCGTAGGCGAAGGTGCCGCTGGAGGCGCTGGAGGCGGTGCCCACGGCGGCGGTGCCGCTGGAGGTGTCGGTGAGGGCGCCGGGGTTGCGGACCACGATGGTGATGTCCCGGACCAGAGTGCCGCCGGGGCCCACGGAATCGGTGGCGGCGATGGTGTCAATGGTGCCGGGGAGGGTCTCCATGGTGCCGTCCACGGTGACGGTGGCGGCTTGGCCCACGTAGAAGGCGGCGGCGTCGGCGGAGTGGAAGGGGACCTTCAGCTTCATGTTGTCCCGGTCCAGAATGTCGGCGATGGGAGCGCCGGCGGAGACCATGTCCCCCTCGTCCACGTAGAGCTTGGTGATGACGCCGGTGGCGGTGGCCTTCACGGTGGCGTTCTTGTGGTTGTCCTCCTGGTTCTTGAGGAGCTGCTGGTAGTTGAGCTGGGCGCTCTCCAGGGAGAGCTGGGCCTGTTGGATGGAGGTCTCCACGTCGGTGGAGTCGATGCGGAAGAGCAGGTCGCCCTTATGTACCGTCTGGCCCTCCTCGAAGGGAGCCTCCAGCACCTCGCCCTTCACCAGGGTGGTGACCTTGTAGGAGTGGAGAGGCTTGATGGCGCCGGTGCCGGACACCGACACCACCAGATCCTGGGTGGAGGCGGTGCTGGGCAGGTAGGTGCCGGAGGTCAGGGCCGTGCCGCCGCCGGCGCAGCTGCGCAGGAGGAAGACCACCACGGCGATGAGGACCACCAGGACGATGACGCGCTTGATCCATTTTTTCTTTTTCTTAGGCATGGGGACTTTGACGGGCTTGGAGGGCGACTGGGTCTCCGGTGCGGTGGTGTCGGGGGAGGTCTGCTTGAGATCGGTGCTTTCCATATGCGTACTCCTTTTCCATGGACTGTGAGCGGCCTCCGTCACCGGAGCATGCCGCGCTTGAGGATGGTCAGATAGCTGAGATAACGGGCCCGGAGGGGTCCGGAGTCCTCCGCCAGCACGCCCTCGCACAGCAGGGGGAGGGTGACCGACAGGAGGATGCGCAGGCCGTTTTCCAGCTCCGCCTCCCCCTCCAGAGCCAGGGCGGAGCGGTCCAGTCGGGGGACGATCCGGGAGAGGAAGCGGCGGCCGTAGCGCTGCCCCATGGCCATGGTGTGGGGCATGCCGGCGTTCCGGCGCAGGATGGTGATGACCTCCGCCGCGCTCCCCTCCCGGCAGTGGTCGCTGCACCGCTCCCGGAGGAGGTCGAAGAGGCGCCGGAAGGCCTGGAACAGGTCGCCCTCCGCCTCCTCCAGCTGCTGGCAGACGGCTTCGGTGAAGGTGTCGGCAAACCGGTCCATCAGATAGAAGAAGAGGTCGGACTTGTCTTCAAAATACATGTAGAAGCTGCCTCGTGGGATGCCGGCGGAGCGGATGATGCGGTTGATGGAGGCGTCGGGGAAGGGGACTCTGGCAAACTCCTGTCTGGCGCAGCGCAGGAGCGTCTCCCGTTTGGCCTCCGGCAGACGGAAGAAGGTATCGGTGGGCAAGGCCAGCCCTCCTTTCAGCGTCATGTGCTGGGATCGTGGGCCTTACAGACATGACAGGTTGTCATATTATGATATATGACGGCCTTTCGCATGTCAATCATTTCGGCGGGGAGTTTCAAATTCGTTCACAATTTGGGCGGCGTCGCGGCGGTGTCTGCCAGGATATCTTGAGCATAGCACCAAAAGATATATGGAACCGAAAAGAAAAGATTAAAGTTTTCTTAAAGTCTTTTTCCCTCCCTCAGCCGTCATAATTTTTATATGTTGCCCTATACTGTATATATATGACATATACAGTATAGACAGATGGAGAGCCGATGTCAAGGGGAGGCCGGAAAAAGAAACTGGAAGGAGAGGTATAAGTAGGGAAAATGTGGGCCACAATAGGGGTCAGAGAGCTCCCCCGGGGCCCCGGGACGCTCCCTGACGCTGATTTGTTGGAGGTTTATGATGAAACGGAAACCGATCTTAGAGCGGGTCGGCGACTTCATGGAGGGCAGAGGATTCTACATAGTCCTCACCCTGTGTGTCGCCGCCATAGGGATCTCGGGCTATTATCTTTTCTCCTCTTTGCAGACGGGCGGAGCGGATACCCCCGTGTCCGCACCCACCCAGGTGGTGGTGGCGGTCTCGCCCACGGTGGAGGCCGTCAAGCCCACCGTGACGGCGGCGCCCACTCCCTCCGCCGCAGCCACACCCACGCCTTCGGCGGCACCGTCCGCCTCGCCCTCCGCCACGCCTGCGCCCACGCAGACGCCGTCGGCGGAGACTCCCGCCCCCACCCAGGCGGCGGACTTCTTCATCTGGCCTCTGCGGGGCCAGGTGGTGGCCGACTGGTCTCTGGAGGTTCTGGCCTATGACGAGACCATGGGGGACTGGCGGACCCACTCCGGCATCGACATCTCCGCCCCTGTGGGGACGGAGGTGATGGCGGTGGCCGACGGCACGGTGGCCAGCGTGGAGCAGGATGACCTCATGGGCACCACCGTGACCATCGCCCACGCCGACGGGCTGGAGAGCGTCTACGCCAACCTGGCCGCCGTCCCCACCGTGGAGGCGGGGGACCAGGTCCAGGTGGGCGACGTCATCGGCGCCACCGGCACCACCGCCGCCGCCGAGAGCGCCCGCGCCCCTCATCTCCACCTGGAGATGCGGAAGGACGGAGAGAGTGTGGACCCCCTCAGCTACCTG
>CAUBHZ010000177.1 GCA_958435885.1 uncultured Intestinimonas sp.
GGAAGGTGGCATGGCCGCAGGCCATGACGGATGAGGGGGAGCCTTGCGGCGTGGTTTGCGTCTCTGTCAAGGTTCCTCTTGTTTTGGGGGCGGCGGCAAACCACATGCAAAAATGGGGTCCCCGCGCGAGCCCAGCGGAGCGGGTCGCGTGGGGAGAGGACGAGCAAGGGAGCGGAGTGAGAAATGCCCGACAGGGCGTTTTGAACGGTGCGGACTTTGCGAGGACGACAAAACCCGTTTCTTTTTCCCTGCTGGAAAAAGAACGGTTTTTGGAATCCAAAGAAAAAGGGGCTCCGAAAGGGGTTGAGTGGCTCCAAATAGGAATCCGGCGGCCCGTCTTTACGCCCCCATAGAGGACCAGCCCCGTCCACAGGTGACTCCGTCGGTGGAACAGGGAAAAGCCGTGGTTCTATCCCACATTTTTTCGCCGCCTGCGTGGGTGGGGGTCGGGGCGTGGTGGCGCTGCCTGGGATTCCCGTTGCTGCGGCGTGGGGTGGCTATCCACCATTGCCTTCCCCTGGGGGAAGGTGGCATGGCCGCAGGCCATGACGGATGAGGGGGGACGTTGGGGATTAGCCTACCTTTCCCCTCATCAGTCGCCTTCGGCGACAGCTTCCCCCCAGGGGAAGCCTTATGGTCAGGCCAGTTCGCCGAAGAGGGCCCAGGTGGACGAATCGGTGATCTTCAGGTCCACGTACTGCCCCAGCAGGGACTCGTCCCCGGAGAAGTGGACCAGCCGCCCGCCGGCGGTGCGGGCGTTGAGGTTGTGCCGGGGGTCGTCGCTGAGGACGTCCACCAGGCAGCGCATGGTCTTGCCCACGTAGGCCGCCTGCTTCTCGGCGGAGATGGCGTTCTGGAGGTCCACCAGCCGCTGGAAGTTGGCCGCCTTCTCCTCCTTGGGCATGGGGTCGGGCATTCTGGCCGCCGGGGTGCCCTCCCGGGGGGAGTAGATGAAGGTGAAGAGGGCGTCGAAGCGGACGGCCTCCAGCACCTTGAGGGTATCTTCAAACTCCTCGGTGGTCTCACCGGGGAAGCCCACGATGATGTCGCTGGTGAGGACGATGTCGGGGATGCGCTGGCGCAGGGCGGCGATGAGCCCCAGGTAGTGCTCCCGGGTGTAGCCCCGGTTCATGGCCTTCAGGACCCGGTCGTTGCCCGCCTGGAAGGGGAGGTGCAGGTGGGGAGCCACCTTCTCGCATTTGGCCATCACGTCAAAAAGCCGCTCGGAGGCGTCCTTGGGGTGGCTGGTCATGAAGCGGATGAGGAAGTCCCCGGGGACGGCGTTCACCTGCTCCAGGAGCCAGGCGAAGTCCACCCCCTCCCGGCCCAGGTCCTTGCCGTAGGAGTTGACGTTCTGGCCCAGGAGGGTGATGTCCTTGTAGCCCTCGGCGGCAAGCTCGCGCACCTCAGCCAGAATGTCCTCCGGCTGGCGGGAGCGCTCCCGGCCCCGGACGTAGGGGACGATGCAGTAGGAGCAGAAGTTGTTGCAGCCGTACATGATGGACACCCAGGCCTTCACCTTCCCCTCCCGGCGGACGGGGATGCCCTCGGCGATGGAGCCGGCCTCGTCGGGGGTGTCGAAGATGCGGCCTCTCCGGGTGTGGATGCGCCAGAGAAGCTCGGGGAACCGCCACAGGGCGTGGGGGCCGAAGACCAGGTCCACGTGGCGGAAGGACTGCCTGATGCGCTCGGAGACGTGCTTTTCCTGGGCCATGCAGCCGCAGACGCAGATGATCTGGCCCGGGTGGTTCCGCTTGGCGTGGACCAGGGCGCCCAGGTTGCCGAAGACCCGCTGCTCGGCGTGCTCCCGGATGGCGCAGGTGTTGAGGATGATGACGTCGGCGGCGTTCTCGTCGGCGGTGAAGCCGTAGCCCATCTCGCTCAGGTAGCCCCGGAGCCGCTCCGAGTCGGCCTCGTTCTGCTGGCAGCCGTAGGTGTCCACGTAGGCCAGAGGCTGGGCGGGCAGGGCGGCGTTCATGGCGTGGATCTGGGCGCAGAAGTCCTTCTGCCGGGCGATCTCCTCGGGGGAGATGCGGGTGGTGTTCTGGTTCACGGCGGTTCCTCCATCGGTTCACGGTTTTCCCCTCATTTTATCAGCTTTTCCCCGGAAATACAAGCGCAGCGCCGGAGTTTTCCCCTGGAAAGGCAAGGGCTTTTCGTTGACGCTTCCGCCGGGGGCTGATATAATGTTGACACCGCGAAAAAGAAAGGCGGCGTACGCCGTGAAAACACTGGTGATCGAGAAGGAAGCCGTCCGCCGCAACGCGGCGGTCATCAAGGAAAAGGCGGGGAGCGCCGCCATCTACGCCGTCCTCACCGGGGACGCCTGCGGCGCCGGTCTGGTGGACCTGGCCCGGCTCCTGAGAGCCGAGGGCATCGGCCGCTTCGCCGTGTCCGAGCCGGAGGAGGCCCGGCAGCTCCGGAAGGCGGGCTTTGTGGACGAGGAGATCCTCATGCTCCGCTCCACCACCGACCGGGAGGAGCTGGAGGAGCTCATCGACCTCAATGTGGTGTGTACCATCGGCTCCCACGACACGGGGGTGGCCCTCAACGGCCTGGCCGAGGCCCGCTCCACCGTGGTGGAGGCCCACATCCAGGTGGACACCGGCATGGGCTACGGCGGCTTTCTGGCCACCGAGCCGGAGAAGGTGCTGTCCATGTACCGCTACCTCCCCAACGTGGCCCTCTCGGGCATCTACACCCAGATCCACGCCGCCGGGAAAAAGGGCCGGGAGGCGGCGGAGCAGCTGGCCCTCTTCCAGCAGGTGGTGGAGGCCGTCCACGCCGCCGGGTTCGAGACGGGCACCGTCCACGCCGCCGGGTCCACTGCCCTCATGAACTACGAGTTTGCCCGGCTGGACGCGGTGCGGGTGGGGTCGGCCTTCCTGGGCCGGTGCCGCCGCAGCCGCGGCGACCGGCTCACCACCGTGGGCACCGGCGAGGCCGCCATCGAGGAGATCCGCTGGCTCCCCAGGGGCCACACCGTGGGCAACAGCGCCCTGGTGAAGCTGAAAAAGCCCACCCGGGTGGCGGTGGTGCCGGTGGGCTACCAGAACGGCCTGGGGGTGGAGCGCCCCCGGGAGACGGGGCTTCTCTCCTTCCTGGGCGCCTGGCGGCGGAGCCGCCGCCGGTATGTGCGCATCGGGGAGCAGAAGGCCCGGGTCATCGGCCAGATCGGCGCCATCGAGACCCTGGTGGACGTGACCAACATCAAGTGCGCCCCGGGGGATATCGCCGTCTTCCAGGTGGACCCGCTCTACGCCAAGGGCCTCAAGCGGGTATACAGATAAAAAGGAGTTTTTTACGCCATGAGAGCAGTCGTGACAAGAGTGACCTCCGCCTCGGTGACCATCGACGGCAAGGTCAACGGCGCCATCGGCCGGGGCTTTCTGGTGCTGCTGGGCATCGGTCCCAACGACACCCCCGCCCAGGCCGCCAAGCTGGCCGACAAGGTGGTGGGTCTGCGGGTCTTCGAGGACGAGAACGAGAAGATGAACCTGAACCTGGCCACCGTGGGGGGGCAGCTCCTGGTGGTGAGCCAGTTCACCCTCTACGCCGACACCAAGTCCCGCCGCCCCAGTTTCACCGGGGCCGCCAAGCCGGACATCGCCATCCCCCTCTATGAGGAGTTTTTGAAACAGTGTGAAGCCCTGGGCTTCCCGCCCCAGCACGGGGAGTTTGGCGCCGACATGGCGGTGGCCTCGGTGAACGACGGCCCCGTCACCATCCTGCTGGATACCGATACAATGTGAGGTGTTGAATATGCTGGTCAAGACCATGCAGGTGCCCCCCATCGGCACCAACTGCTACGTGCTTGCGGACGAAAAAGAAAAGGTCTGCGCCGTCATCGATCCCGGCGGGGACGCCGCCGGCATCCTGGAGCTGCTGAAGGCCGACGGCCTGACCCTGAGCGCCATCCTCCTGACCCACGGCCACTTCGACCATACCGGCGGCGTGGCCGACCTGGAGAAGGCCTGCCCCAACACCCCCGTCTATATCCACAAGGGGGATGTGGAGGGGGCCAGCCCCTCCGTTTTCCCGCCCCTCACCGGCATCGCCCTCACCTACTACGACGAGGGGGACAAGGTCATGGTGGGCTCCATCCCCGTGGAGGTCCTCCACACCCCCGGCCACTCCAAGGGCTCGGTGGTGCTGAAGGCGGGGGACGTCCTCTTCACCGGGGACACCCTCTTCCGGGGCTCCTGCGGCCGTACCGACTTCCCCGGCGGCAGCTACGAGGAGATCATGGCCTCCCTGAAGCGGCTCTCCGCCCTGCCCGGGGACTACCGGGTGTGCCCCGGCCACGAGGGCCTCTCCACCCTGGAGACCGAGCGGCGGCAGAACTACTATATGCGTGCGGCGGTGGAGGGCTGAGCCCGTCATCCCGGGACAGATAGGATCATATTATGAAGCTATACCTCAAAGGACACGACTACAAATACGCCACGGAGCAGATGATGCTGACGCTCTTCCCACAGGAGCGGCCGGAGTATCCCCAGGAGGCGCCCGAGCCCGGGGAGAACGCGCTGGTGCTCACCCTCACCCGGACCGACGACTGGGCCGCGGGACGGGCGGTGCTCACCTGGGGAGGCAAGGTCTTTGAGCAGACCTCCCGGGCGCCCGACCCCGGGGAGTCCGACCCCCTGGAGCGGGACCGGGTGCTCCAGCGGGTGCTCAAGACCGCCTTCTACCGGGCGGGCACCCAGGCCCTGGGCCGGGAGCCGGCCTGGGGCGCCCTCACCGGGGTGCGCCCGGTGAAGATCCCCACCAAGGCCCTCTCCCAGGGCTACACCGTCCGGCAGGCCGACGGCATGCTGCGGGACCTCTACCGGGTGTCCCCGGAGCGGCGGCGGCTAGCCCTGGACTGCGCCCGGGCCACCATCTCCATCCGGGAGAGCCTGTCGCCGGAGGAGCTCTCCCTCTACGTGGGCA
>CAUBHZ010000178.1 GCA_958435885.1 uncultured Intestinimonas sp.
GGCGGTCATAGATGTGGGCGTCGGCGATGACGTGGACCAGCTCCCCCGCCTCCAGCCCCGACACCTGGGCCAGCATGTGGACCAGGGCGGCGTACTGCATCACGTTCCAGCCGTTGGCGGTGAGCATGTCCTGGCTGCGCTGGTTCAGGATGGCGTTGAGGGTTTTCCCGGTGACGTTGAAGGTCATGGAATAGGCGCAGGGGTAGAGGGCCATCTCGTGGAGGTCGTGGTGGTTGTAGAGGTTGGTGAGGATGCGCCGGGAGGCGGGGTCGTGCTTCAGGTCGTAGAGCACCCGGTCCACCTGGTCGAACCACCCCTCCTTATACTGGTGCTTCACCCCCAGCTGGTAGCCGTAGGCCTTGCCGATGGAGCCGCTCTCGTCGGCCCAGGCGTCCCAGATGTGGCTTTTGAGGTCGTGGACGTTGTTGGACTTCTTCTGCCAGATCCAGAGGAGTTCATCCAGGGCGTTTTTGAAGGCCATTTTTCGGATGGTCTGGACGGGGAACTCCGCCCGCAGGTCGTAGCGGTTCACAAGGCCGAAGCACTTGACAGTATGGGCCGGGGTGCCGTCCTCCCAGCGGGGACGCACCGGCAGGTCTGTGTCCCACGTCCCGTGGGCCAAAATCTCCTTGCAGTTATCGATAAAGATCTGATCGGCGTAGCTCAACTGGTCTCCTCCTAATTTTCTCAATCCGCTGGATTTTTTCTCCTGATATGTTATAATGTTGCCACACAAATATTTGGGGGGCGAGCCAAATGGACGGGCATCCACACCCGCATTTCCCAGGCATCGGTCTTCGGAACCTGAAGTCCGCCTTCTCCGCGGCCCTGTGCGCGGCCATCTACTACCTCATCGACCGCAATCCCACCTTTGCCTGCATCGGCGCGGTGTACGGCATGGGCAACGACATGGGCCACTCCTGGCAGCAGGGGGGAAACCGCCTCATCGGTACCATCATCGGCGGTTTTCTGGGCATGGGCCTCTTCTGGTTCTATCTGCTCCTGGACCCGCCCGGGGATCAGAGGGTCCTCCTCATCCCCCTCACCTTCGTGGGTGTGGTGGTCCTCATCTGTCTGGCCCAGATGTTCCGCTGGCCCACGGCCGTGCAGCCGGGAAGCGTGGTGCTGTGCATCATCCTCTTCAACACCCCTGTGGAGACCTACGTGAGCTACGCCCTCAACCGCATGGTGGATACCGGCGTGGGCGTGGTGGTCTCCATGGTCATCAACTATCTTCTCCCCCGGGAGCGGCTGGAGCGGTGGAAAACCTCTCTCCAGACCCGTCTGGGCTGAGGCCTCAGACCTGGCCGATCAGGCCAGTGCCCTGGCGGCGGAGGATCTGCACCGTCCGCTCCACGTTGTGGAGGTCCTCCCCCTGGGCGAACACCTCCGCATAGTTGGGAGCGTGGCCCCGCCAGAGGCCGTCCTTCTCCTCCTCAAAGAGGACAGGCAGGGTCTCCCCCACCCAGCTGTCCAGATAGGCCTCCTCCAGCCGCCGGGCCAGGGCCCCGGCCCGGTGGGCCCGGTCCTCCTTCACAGCGTTGGGGATCTGGTCGGGCATTTTGGCCGCCGGAGTGCCGGTACGGCGGGAATAGGGGAAGATGTGCATGGCCGAGAAGGCGCACTTCTCCACGAAGGCCAGGGTGGACCGGAACTCCTCCTCGGTCTCCCCGGGAAAGCCCACGATGAGATCGGTGGTGATTCCGGGGCGATCAAAGTATTCCCTCAGTAATCTGACGCTCTCATAATACCGAGCGGTATCATATTTCCGGTTCATCCGCCGCAGAACACTGTCGCAGCCCGACTGCATGGACAGGTGGAAGTGAGGGCACAGATTGGGCAGAGCCGCCGCCCGGCGGCAGAATTCCTCCGTGATGGTCCGGGGCTCCAGAGAGCCCAGGCGCACCCGGGTGTCCGACGGCAGAGCCCGGCACACCGCCTCCACCAGGTCGATGAGGCCGGCCCCGTCCCGGCGCTCGGCTCCCCAGGAGGAGATCTCGATGCCGGTGAGGACCACCTCCCGATAGCCCTCCTCCCCCAGCCGGCGGCACTGCGCCTCCGCCTCCTGGACGGAGAGAGAGCGGATGGGTCCCCGGGCGTAGGGGATGATGCAGTAGGAGCAGAAGTTGACGCAGCCGTCCTCCACCTTCAGCATGGCCCGGGTGCGGCCCTCCAGGCCGCCGGCGGGCAGTACTTCGAAGGTCCGGCGGCGCAGGGCGTCGTCCACCGTCATGCGGGGCGCCTCTCCGGCCAGATGGGCGGCCCGGCGGTCCTCCAGGGCGGCCTCCAGGTCGTCCAGAAAGGCCATGCGCCCGGCGGTGCCTGAGATGAGGTCCACCTCCAGGGCCTCCACCGCCTCCGGCGCCGTCTGGGCGTAGCAGCCGCACACCCCGATGACGGCATCCGGATTCTCCTTTCTTGCCCGGCGGATGACCTGCCGGGATTTTTTGTCGCTGACCGCCGTGACGGTACAGGTATTGATGATGCAGGCGTCCGCCTTCTCCTCAAAGGGGACCAGCTCATACCCCCGGGCGAGCAGTTCGGTCTCCATGGCCTGGGTCTCATACTGGTTGACCTTGCACCCGAGCGTGTAAATGGAAATCTTCATAGGTGATACCTCAACAAAAAAGGGACATTCCCCCTCGATTTCTGGTTGAAATGTCCAAAGTTCCCTGGAAAGGTGGGTTCTTCATTGTTTTTTCCCGACCTTCTCATTATAATGGGCCTATATCATCATAACACACGCGGGGAGGAACCACAATGACCAGCTTTCCTATTCAGCTCACTTCTGTCAGCGACATCAAGGCTTTTGTGGACGCCGCCAGCCGTCTCGACTGCGACGTGGACGTCATCTGCGGCCGTTACCTGGTGGACGGGAAGTCCATCATGGGGCTTTTCTCCATCGATCTCTCCGAGCCCATTCAGGTCCAGGTCCAGGGTTCCCAGGCCCAGGCCGACATCTTCAAGGGCGCCATCCAGAAATTCCTGGTCAAGTGACCATGTCCCACAACTTTTTCGCCCTCATCTCCCGGATGCGCTACATCGGCCGCTGGGGCCTCATGCGCAACACTTTTCAGGAGAACATCCAGGAGCACTCCCACATGGTGGCCGTCCTGGCCCACGCCCTGGCGGTGATCCGCCGGGACGTCTTCGGCGGGGACATCGACCCCGAGCACGCCGCCGTGCTGGCCCTCTACCACGACGCCCCCGAGATCCTCACCGGGGATCTGCCCACGCCGGTCAAGTACTATAACCCCGAGATCCGGGAAGCCTATCGGGAGGTGGAGGAGGTCTCCGCCCGGCGGCTGCTGTCCATGCTGCCGGAGGCTCTCCGCCCCGCCTATGAGCCTCTCCTCCTGGAGGACCCGGAGGACCCGTACCACGCCCTGGTGAAGGCCGCCGACAAGCTCTCGGCCCACATCAAGTGCGTGGAGGAGCTCAAGGCCGGCAACACCGAGTTCCGCCAGGCGGCGGAACAGACCCGCCGGGTGCTGGAGGACTCCCCCCTCCCGGAGGTGGCCTATTTCCTCAAACACTTTCTCCCCGGCTTCAGCCTGAGCCTGGATGAGCTCCAGTGAGGGCTACCTTTACTTTGAAAGGAACTGATCTTTCATGAAAGCCATCGTCACTGTTCTGGGCAAGGACCAGGTGGGCATCATCGCCGCCGTGTGCACCCTGCTGGCCGACAACAACGTCAACGTGCTGGACATCAGCCAGACCATCCTGCGGGAGTTCTTCACCATGACCATGCTGGTGGACGTCTCCGCCTGCAAGCTGCCCTTTACCGTACTGTGCACCCTGCTGGAGAACGAGGGCTCCAAGCGGGGTCTGGCCATCAAGGTCCAGCGCGAGGACATTTTTGACGCCATGCACAAGATTTAAGGAGGTGTCCCGGCCATGCTCAACAGCAAAGAGATCCTGGATACCATCAGCATGATCGACCAGCAGCACCTGGACATCCGCACCATCACCATGGGCATCTCCCTGCTGGACTGCGCCGATCCCGACGCCGACACCGCCTGCCGCAAGATCTACGACAAGATCTGCCGCCGGGCGGAAAAGCTGGTCTTCACCGGCGAGTCCATCGAGCGGGAGTTCGGCATCCCTATCGTCAACAAACGCATCTCCGTCACCCCCATCTCCCTGGTGGCCGGGTCCTCTGTGACCAGTGACTATGTCCCCTTCGCCGCGGCGTTGGACAAGGCCGCCAAGACCACCGGCGTCAACTTCATCGGCGGCTTCTCCGCCCTGGTGCAGAAGGGCATGACAGAGGCCGACCGGAAGCTCATCGCCTCCATCCCGGAGGCCCTGTCTACCACCGACCTGGTGTGCGCCAGTGTGAATGTGGGCTCCACCAAGGCGGGCATCGACATGGACGCGGTGGCCCTGATGGGCCGCACCATCAAGGACCTGGCCCAGCGCACCGCAGATCAGGGCGGCTTCGGCTGTGCCAAGCTGGTGGTGTTCTGCAACGCCGTGGAGGACAACCCCTTCATGGCCGGCGCCTTCCACGGCGTGGGCGAGGGCGACTGCGTCATCAACGTGGGTGTCTCCGGCCCCGGCGTGGTCCACCACGCCCTGGAGAAGGTCAAGGGCCAGCCCTTCGACATGGTGGCCGAGACCATCAAAAAGACCGCCTTCCGCATCACCCGCATGGGCCAGCTGGTGGCCCAGGAAGCCAGCCGCCGCCTGGACACCCCCTTCGGCATCGTGGACCTTTCCCTGGCCCCCACCCCCGCTGTGGGGGACAGCGTGGCCCGCATCCTGGAGGAGATGGGGCTGGAGGTGTGCGGCACCCACGGCACCACCGCCGCCCTGGCTCTGCTCAACGACGCGGTGAAGAAGGGGGGCGTGATGGCCTCCTCCTCGGTGGGCGGCCTGTCCGGCGCCTTCATCCCCGTCAGCGAGGACGAGGGCATGATCG
>CAUBHZ010000179.1 GCA_958435885.1 uncultured Intestinimonas sp.
GGCAGAAGGCCCAGTGAGAAAACATCCGGGCTTTCTGCCGGGCGGATCATACAAATTTCCTGTCATAGAGCAGGGCGGCGATGAGCACCACCAGGCAGGAGCCGGCGTTGTGGACCAGGGCCCCGGTGGTGGGGTTGAGCAGCCCCAGCAGGGAGAGGACGATGGCAACAACGTTGATGCACATGGACAGGGTGATGCTGGCCTTGATGGTGCGCACCGTGGCGTCGGAGAGCCGCTTGAGGTAGGGGATCCTGGAGAGGTCGTCCCCCACCAAGGCGATGTCCGCCGCCTCCACGGCAATGTCGCTGCCCATGCTCCCCATGGCCACGCTGACGTCGGCGGTCTTCAGGGCGGGGGCGTCGTTCACCCCGTCGCCGATCATGCACACCCGATGCTCCTCCCCCTGGAGGGCCCTGATACGGTCCACCTTCTCCTCCGGCAGCAGCTGGGCGCAGACCCGCCCAATACCCGCCTGCCCGGCGAAGTAGTCGGCAGCTGTCCGGTGGTCGCCGGTGAGCAGCAGGGTCTCCACCCCCATGGACGTCAGGCGGGCCGTCATCTCCCTGGCCTCTGGGCGCAGCACGTCGGAGAGGGCGATGATACCCAGACAGCGCCCTCCCTCCGCCACCAGCACGGAGGCCTTGCCCTGGCGGCGCAGCCCCTCCAGAGCTGCCCGGACGGCGTCGTCCAGCGGTACCCCCTGCTCCCGGAGGAAGGCCTCGCTGCCGCACAGCAGCTCCCGCCCCGCCACCCGGGCGGCGATCCCCCGGCCGGCGGTCATCCGGAAGCCGTCGGCCTCGGGGAGGTCGAGTCCCCGCTCCCCGGCGCAGGCCACAATGGCCTTGCCCAGGGGGTGCTCGCTCCTGGCCTCGGCGGCGGCTGCCAGAGTGAGCAGGCCGTCCCCGTCCAGATCGGGTCCAAAGGACAGCACATCGCTGACGGCCAGCCGGCCCCAGGTTAGGGTGCCCGTCTTGTCAAAGGCGATGACGTCCACCCTGCCCATCTTCTCCAGGGCCTCGCCGGACTTGATGATGACGCCGTGCCGGGTGGCCTGACCGATGGCCGCCATGACGGCGGTGGGGGTGGCCAGCACCAGGGCGCAGGGGCAGAAGACCACCAGCACCGTCACCGCGGTGACGATGTTCCCGGTAAAGGCATAGGCCAGCACGGCGATGAGCAGGGCTACCGGCACCAGATAGCTGGCCGCCCGGTCAGCGATGCGCTGCATGGGAGCCTGCCGGTGCTCCGCCTCCTCCACCATGCGGATGAGCTTTTGCAGGGAGCTGTCCTCCCCTACTCCGGTGGCGGTCATGTCGAAGGAGCCGAAGCGGTTGAGGGTGCCGCAGAACACTTCCTCCCCCACCCCCTTGTCCACCGGCAGGGACTCCCCGGTGAGGATGGACTGGTCCACCGAGGTCTCGCCGCTGACGATGACCCCGTCCACCGGAATGGTCTCCCCGGGCAGCACCCGCAGCCGATCCCCCAGCCGGATCTCCTCCGCCGGGATGAGTTCCTCCGCCCCGCCGGTGAGCCGCCGCCCCTTCACCGGGGCCAGGCGGATGAGCTGCCGAAGGCCCTTTTTGGCCCGGTCGGTGGTGGCCTCCTCCAGCAGGGCGCCGACGGCCATGATGAAGGCTACCTCCCCCGCCGCGAACAGGTCCCCGATGGCCATGGCGGCGAACATGGCGATGGAGATGAGCAGCGCCGAGGAGATCTTGCTGATGCCCGGGTTGTGGACCACCCGCCAGAGGGCCAGGTAGAGCAGAGGGATGCCGCTGATGACCACCGTCACCCAGGCCGGATCAAAGGGCAGGAATGCCACATGTCCCCCGCCCGTCAGGTGGGGCACCAGATCTAAGAGCAGAAATCCCCCTGCCACAATGGTCATGGGCAGTCCGGCCAGAATATCGCTGAGCTTCTTGAGCATCCCAAACCCCTCCTCCGTCCTTGACAGGCATGGATATTTCCCGTACAATGAATAAGATAACAAACACTTTGTTCGTTTTTTATTGTACGCAGGCCCGGAGACAAAGGCAACGGATGATGGTGGCCGGGTGTTCGCTATGGAACATTTTTGCAAAACTGTACGGGGGGACGGCCATGGACCGGCGGCAGCAAAAGACCAGGGCGGCGATCTTCTCCGCCTTTATCGCCCTTCTGGCGGAGAAATCCTACAACAGGATCACGGTACAGGAGATCATCGACGGGGCCAACGTGGGGCGCACCACCTTCTACGCCCACTTCGAGACCAAGGACGACCTGCTCCGGGCCCTGTGCGGGGAGCTCTTCGGCCACATCATCGACAGCGCCATGGACGCCACCCACACCCACGGCCTCTACTCCGACGGCAGCGCCCCGGAGTCGGTGTTCTGCCACCTGCTGCAGCATCTGCGGGAGAACGACAACAACATCCTTGGCCTGCTCTCCTGTGAGAGCAGCGAGCTCTTTCTGCGCTATTTCAAGGACAGCCTCAACGAGCTGGTGCGCACCCAGTTCGTGGAACGCTGCCGCACGGCGGACACCCCGCTCCCTCAGGACTTTCTGGTCAACCACATCTCCGGCAGTTTTGTGGAGATGGTGCTCTGGTGGATCAGGGGTCGGATGAAGCAGACCCCCGAGGAGCTGGACGGCTACTTCCGGGCCGTCATTGAGCCCATCCTGTAAACAGATGTCAGCGCAGCCGTTTCTACGGAGCCCGATGGTCGGGACAGAACATATAAGGAGGTTATGGATATGGATCGCACCATTGATCTGCTGGAGCTGAAGATGATGGACTTCAACCGGGGAGACCCCAAACGCATCCAGCACCTGATGAAGGTACACCGCTTTGCCCAGCTGCTGGGCCATATGGAGGGCCTGGACGAGCACACTCAGTTCGTCACCGAGTGCGCCGCCCTGGTCCACGACATCGGCATCCGCCCCGCCGAGGAGAAGTACGGCGCCTGCAGCGGTCCTCTCCAGGAGCAGGAGGGCCCGGCCTACGCCCGGCCCATGCTGGAGGAGCTGGGGCTGTCCCCCGCCGACGTGGACCGGATCTGCTACCTGGTGGGCCACCACCACACCTACACCGCTATTGACGGGCCGGACTACCAGATCCTGGTGGAGGCCGACTTCCTGGTCAACCTCTATGAGGACCAGCTGGGACCCGAGGCGGTGGACAGCGCCCTGGAGCGGATCTTCCGCACCCGGTCGGGAAAGCAGCTCTGCCGGACCCTCTATCCGGCCCAGTGACAGGCCTGGGCCACAGTACGGCGGACTTCTTCTCCAGCCCGCAGGCCCGTTTTCTCTCCTTAAACGCCGGAACAGGGACCCCGAATGGCCGTTCACGCCATCCGGGGTCCCTGTTCCATTTCCTGTGAGGCTGCACGCACTCACCGCTCCGCTCTCTTCCATTCCGGGCGGGCGGGCACGCCGCCGTGCTCAGCCACAGTACGGATGAGCTCCATCAGGCTTTGGAAGTCCTCCCGCTCGCCCGTGGCCGGAAAGTACACCGAGCCCTGCCATTCTCCCTCTCTCATCTCCGCCACGGAGACCTCAAACAGCGGCGTCTCAGACATGGCCCGTCACCTCCGTTCGCCCTGCACTGCACTGATATTTGTTATAATGTACCACGGAATCCACCCCTTGCAATCCCCCGTTTGACGGGAAAAAAGGACTATGCGTGCGCCCCTCCGCAGAGGCTGCGCCGGGCGGGAGGGACCGCGGCCGTCTGGTCACGCTCCGAAGTACCGGTAGAGGAAGGTGACCACCTGGCTGCGTGTGCAGACCATATTGGGAGAGAAGGTATCCTCACCGGTGCCGGTGGTGATGCCCTCCTTCACCGCCCAGTTCACCGGCAGCCAGTAGTAGTCCCAGGCGTTTACGTCCCGGAAGCCCGCCCCGTCCATGACCACCTCCGTGGGGAAGTGGCTCCGCCACAGGAAGGTGACCACCTCGGCCCGGGTACAGGCCTTGTCCGGGGAGAAGTGTCGCTCGTCGGTGCCGGTGGTGATGCCGTACTCCGCCGCCCAGAGGACGGCGTCCCGGAAGTAGTCGCCGTCGTCCACGTCCACGAAGGGGTTGTCCGTGGAGCGGCCGCTCCCCTCGTCCAGGCCCAGGGCCCGCCACAGGAGGGTGACCACCTCGGACCGGGTGCAGGGCCGGTAGGGGGAGAAGGTGTTTGGCCCGGTGCCGGTGGTGACGCCGTGCTCCACCGCCCAGACCACCGCGTCATAGAAATAGTCGTCGGGGGAGATGTCGTCGAAGAAGCGGACGCTGTCGGGCACCTGGGAGATGGCGCCGTTGGTGGAGGGCTCGTTTTTGCCGTCGGCGGTGACGCTCAGGTCCTTGCCCGGCTCCACCTGCTCCGTCCAGGTCTTGCCGTTTTCATAGGTCACGGTGACCGTGCCGCTCTCCCCGCCGGAGAAGCGGACGGTGTCGCCGGTCCGGCTCATGGACACGTCCTTCCCGTTATTCCCTGCATCACCGGCAAAGGAGACTTCTACCCGATCTCCGTCCTCTGTGTAATACGTGCAGGAGAGCGTGATCCCCTCTCCCTGCGCAGACAGCTGCGTTACGGTGCCCTCGGACAGCTCGGAGGACCATCCCCCCGCCCCCTTTACGCTGTACGCCGCAGCTCCGTCTGCCAGCGTGGTTTCACCCGTGGCTTCAGGCAAAGTCAAGGTGCCTTTTCCGGTGAGCCAGGCCATCCCTCCACTGAAGGGATCAGCATCTGCCGTCAGATAGGAACTGGCAAGATAGGAGATGGTTGTGAGTTTCAGTCCACTGGTAACTTCCACCTGCTTCAACGTGTTCTGGTCAGAAGCGGAGAGCAGAACGGCGGAATCAGACTGCTCCGCATAGATGAAGATATCGTTGTCTTTATCAGGCGTATAGTAGGTGAAGTAGTTATCGCTGTTTCCCTGCTGGGAACCCTG